>CAITEM010000348.1 GCA_903891395.1 uncultured Hyphomicrobiales bacterium
CCGGGCCGATCCTGCGGACCGGAGCGGCGAAACAGTTCAAAGACCCTCTGGTGATCGTGCGGGTCAATGCCCCGGCCATTGTCACGCACGTCGTAGACTACTTTGGTCCCCTCCGTCCGTCCGGTGACGTCAATGCGGGTGGATTCACCGGCGCGGCCGTACTTCAACGCGTTATCGATCAAATTCGCGAAAACCTGCTGCAAAGCGAGCCGATCGGTTTCAACCGTTGGCAGGGGGTCAACGGTCAAGGCGGCCCCAAGTTCCACCGTGCGGTGCGCTACAGTCTCGCTAATCGTGGTCAAAAGCCCATTCATATCAATGGTTTCTGGGCTGAACTGGCGGCGACCCTCGCGCGACAGCTTCAGCACAGCGTTGATCAGCCGGTCCATGTTGGCGATCGAGGTCTTGATGAAGCGGATGGCCTCGTCGAAGTCCTTGCCGAGCTTTTGGACAGTCTCGACTTCGCTCGGCGCCTCGGCGCCTCGGCGTTCAGGCGGGCCATTTCGCTGGCCAACTTTTGCATCTCCTCGAAGATGTCCTGGCGCAGGGCTTCAAGCTCCCCGGTAAAGCCCATGATGTTGACCAACGGCGAGCGCAGATCGTGGCTGACGATATAGGCGAAGCGCTGGATTTCCTCGTTGGCCTCGGTGAGGTCGGCGGTGCGATAGGCGACGATCTGTTCGAGATTGGCATTGGTCGCTTCGACGATGCGACGCGCCTGTTCGCTCTGGCGCTGGCTGCGTTGCACGAGGAATACCGATGTGCCGCCGATCAGCACGATGAGAATACTGCCGGCAATGGTGAGGACGAGCAGCAGCACGTTGTTGCGTCGCGAGGTTTCCGAGCGTTCGACGCGCACTTTCGCTTGTTCGGCGATGACTTGGGCGACCAAGACGCGCACATCGTCCATCAGATTGTGGCCCTGATTGGTGAGCACCAGGTTGAGCGCGCCTTCGAAGTCTCCGGTTTTTTGCAAAACGATGGTACGAGCAAGTTCATCGAGCTTCTGGCGGCTCAGCGTTTCGACGCGATCTATCGTCTTGAGCAGGGCGGCGTCGCCCGTAGCCAGATCGCGCAATTCCTGGATCACCGGGACGACATGCGGCGCGGCGGTTTCATAATCGTCGAGATATTCGGCGCGTCTGGTCAACATGTATCCGCGCTGGCCGCTTTCGGCCCGTCGCAAACTGAGCAGGACGTTGGACAACCGATCCTGGATGCTCAGGGTCCGGTTGAGATCGTTGGCATCGTCGGCGGCGCGGTCGATGACAAACACGGTAACGGCGCTGATCAGGATCAGCAGCAGGAATCCGGCGCCCAAGAGCGCCGCTTGGATGGGGAAGGATTTTCTGGTGATCGCGAATGGCAAGGGGTTGGCTCTATTCATCCATACCGCCGCGAGCGAGGAACTGCTCGAGCCAATGGATGTGGTAATTGCCGTCGATGATGTCTTTTTCGCCGACCAGCGCGCGGAACAAAGGCAGTGTTGTCTCGATGCCGTCCACGACGACTTCGTCGAGCGCGCGCTTGAGGCGCATCAGCGCCTCGGGGCGGGTCTTGCCGTGCACGATCAATTTGCCGACCAGCGAGTCGTAATAAGGCGGGATGGTGTAGCCCTGATAGACCGCTGAATCGATCCGCACGCCGAGGCCGCCGGGCGGATGGTAATGCAAAATCTTGCCGGGCGAGGGCCGGAAAGACACGGGATTCTCGGCATTGATGCGGCACTCGATGGAGTGGCCGCGGAATTCGATGTCTTCCTGCTTCAGCGTCAGCGGCGCGCCGGCGGCGACCCGGATCTGCTCGAAGATCAGATCGATGCCGGTGACCATCTCGGTGACCGGATGCTCGACCTGGATGCGGGTGTTCATCTCGATGAAGTAGAATTCGTCATTTTCGAACAGAAATTCGACGGTGCCGACGCCGAGATACTGAATCTCGCGCATGGCCTTGGCGACCGTTTCGCCGATGACGCTGCGCATCTGCGCGTTAAGGGCGGGTGAGGGGCTTTCTTCCAGCACTTTCTGGTGGCGACGCTGCAGCGAACAGTCGCGTTCGCCGAGATGAATGGCGTTGCCTTTGCCGTCGCCGAGCACCTGAATCTCGATGTGGCGCGGCTTTTCCAGGTATTTTTCCAGGTAGACGGCGTCGTCGCCGAAAGCGGCTTTGGCCTCCGAGCGCGCGGTCGACAGCGCGGTGGAGAGATCGGCCGCCGTGCGCGCGACCTTCATGCCGCGGCCGCCGCCGCCGGAGGCCGCCTTGATCAGTACCGGAAAGCCGATTTCGTTGGCGACACGGGCTGCTTCGGTGTCGTCGGTGATGCCGCCTTCGGAGCCCGGCACCACCGGAATGCCGAGACGCTTGGCGGTGCGCTTGGCCTCGATCTTGTCGCCCATGATACGGATGTGCTCGGGCTTCGGCCCGATGAAATGCACGCCGTGGTCGTTCAGGATTTCGGCGAAACGCGCGTTCTCCGAGAGAAAGCCGTAGCCGGGATGCACGGCGTCTGCGCCGGTGATCTCGCAGGCCGAGAGAATGGCGGGGACGTTGAGGTAGCTGTCTTTGGCGGCCGGCGGACCGATACAGACGCTCTCGTCGGCAAAACGAACATGCATGGCGTCGGCGTCGGCCGTCGAATGCACCGCGACGGTCGGTATGCCGAGCTCCTTGCAGGCGCGGATCACCCGCATGGCGATCTCGCCGCGATTGGCGATGAGGATTTTATCGAACATGGCTGCTTTCAGAAGCGAATGGGAAATGGCGAGTAGGGAATGGAAGCGTTTTCACTATTCGCAATTTGCTACTCCCTGTTCGCTCTCTTACTCAATAATCACCAGCGGTTCGCCGAACTCGACCGGCTTGCCGTCCTCGAACAAAATCTGTTTCACAACGCCGCCGCGGGGCGCCGGGATCTGGTTCATCGTCTTCATCGCCTCGATGATCAACAGCGTATCGCCGGCTTTGACCTGACTGCCGACGTCGATGAACGGCTTGGAACCGGGCTCGGCGCTGCCATAGGCGGTGCCGACCATCGGGGAAGCGACGACGCCGGGATGCTTGGACGGGTCCATCGGCGCGGATACGGATTCGGCGACCGGCTGCGGCGCGACAGGGGCGCGGGTTGGAGCAGGAGCGGCGGCGGCGACCGTGCCGCGCGCGACGCGCACGCGCTTGCCGTCTTGTTCGATTTCGATCTCGGTCAGGCCGGTTTCATCCAGGAGCTTGGTCAGCTCGAGGATCAAAGCGTGATCGACCATCGATGACGTTGGTTTGGAAGCTTTTGCCATCGCGCCTTTCCGGTTCAAGCTTTAGCCTTGGCGCCGATGATGCCGGCCAAGCCGATGATCGCCAGCGTGTAGCTCTCGGTGCCGAAGCCGGCGACGATGCCCTTGGCCGCCTTCGACATGTAGGAATTGTGCCGGAAGCTTTCACGGGCATGGATGTTGGTCATGTGCACTTCGATGACCGGCAGTTTGACGGCCAGCAGCGCGTCCATGATCGAAACCGAGGTGGTGGTGAAGCCGGCGGCGTTGATGGCGATGCCGTCCGCCTTCTTGGTATAGGCTTCGTGGATGGCGTCGACGACGTCGCCTTCGTGGTTCGACTGGCGGAACTCGATGTCGATGCCGTAGCGCGCCGCGGTGTCGCGGCACAGCTTCTCGACGTCGGCGAGCGTCGCGGTGCCGTATTTCTCCGGCTCGCGGGTCCCGAGCATGTTCATATTCGACCCGTTAAGGACGTAGATTGTCTTGGCCATGGGTTTCCCGGCGGGGCAATGTTTCGCCGCTTTATAGGTGTCCGGGACCCTCAGGGGAAGCCCAGCCCGAAGAGAGGCTTAAGCCTTTACCGGGGCTTTTTGACGGCCAGGCACGAGCGTTTCGGTCGCCACCCAATCGACCACGTCGGCGAGCGCCGTTAACCTTTTGCGGCCCGTGGCCTTGGCCTTGGCGAACAGCTCGGTCTGCCCGTCGGCACTGGTTCCGTTGGCGATGATCCGGTCGAGGTGCCTGATGTCGTCGGCGCAGCCGAGCGCGGCGATATCCTCGGCGATGAAATCCAGCACCTGGTCGAGCCATTCCCGGGTCGTCAGCGGCGAGCGGGAAAAGGGGTCGATGAAGATCGCGGCGACGCCATAACGCTGGGCGTGCCATTTGTTCTCCTGGGTGATGGCGCGGCCGACCCGGTCGAATCCGGCGTTGAGGTCGCGGTCGCGATCCAGCGCGCGCACCAGGCAGCGGAACAGCGCGGCGATGGCGACGGCGTCGTCAAGCCGTGTGCAGGTGTCGGCGACGCGCAGTTCGATGGTCGGGTTGGCGTGCGACGGACGGATCGCCCACCAGATGTAACTCGCGTCCGGGATGATTTTCGCCCAGACCAGCGCATCGACGAATTCCTGGTAGTCGGCGGTGGTGCGAAACAATTCCGGCAGGCCGGTGCGCGGCATTTCATCGTAAGCGGCAAGCCTGTAGCCGGACAATCCGGTGAGGTGGCCCTGCCAGAACGGCGACGACGTCGACAGCGCCAGCAGCAACGGCAGATAGGCGGTCACCCGCATGATGATATCGACGCGGGTGTTGAGATCGGGCACCTGCACGTGGACGTGCATGCCGCACAGCATGTTGCGATGGCCGATGATCTGCAGGTCATCCATCAGCGCGCCGTAGCGATCTTTCTTGGTGACCTGCTGCTCCGGCCAGAAGGCGAGCGGGAAGGTGCCCATGGCGGCAATGCCGAGCTTGCGCTCGCGCGCCGCTTCGCCGAGCGCCCGGCGGTACGTCACCAGATGCGCGCGCGCTTCATCCATCGTTTCGCAGGGTGGTGTCGCCACCTCGATCTGCGATTGCAGCATCTCGGGCATGACGCGGTCGCCGAGCTGTTTCTGCGCGAGCGAAAAGAATTTCTTGTCACGGCTTTTTACGGCCCGGCGCGTCTTGGCGTCGAACACGAAATATTCTTCCTCAATGCCGATCGTATACATGCGCGCAACAACACTCAGGAGGGGAGGTCGGTTCCAAACGACGGCGGCGGCAGGGGATAAGACGCTAAACCCCTCGTTACGCTAATGATTTGTTGGCGGCTTTGCTATGGAATGCGTCCATGTCGTCAGAGAATACCGTCATAAAATTCATATTTGCGATTTTGCTTTGCGCCGCACTCGGCCCCGTGCTGCTGACGCCGATACCGGCGATGGTCGATTATCCGAATCATCTGGCGCGCATGTATCTGCTCAGCGCCGCAGGCGCGCCCGACGCGAATCCGTTTTACCGCGCGGCCTGGGCGCTCTATCCGAACCTGGCGATGGACCTGGCGATTCCGCAATTCGCGCGGCTGATCAGCGTCGAAAACGCGACACGGCTGTTTTTGTTGCTCAGTCAAATTCTACTCATCGGCGGCGCGATGACGCTGGAGCGCGTCGTCAAAGGCCGCGTGCAGTTGTCCGGCTTTGTCGCGGTGCTGTTTTTGTACTGCCTGCCGTTTGCCTGGGGCTTCGTGAATTTCGAATTCGGGTTGGGCGTCGCGGTGTGGGGTGTCGCCGCGATGCTGGCGGTAAAGGACGAGACGTGGCCGGTGCGGCTAATCGTCAATGCAGCGTTCGTCGCGGCGCTGTTCGCGGCGCATTTTTTCGCGCTCGGCATTTATGGCGCGACGCTTGGAATTTACGAGTTGTGGCGTGCGCGGCAGGGCGCGGACGTACGCTGGCTCGTGGGGCGGCTGATCGTGCTTGCGGCGCCGGCG
>CAITEM010000349.1 GCA_903891395.1 uncultured Hyphomicrobiales bacterium
GCCCTTCGTCGAGGCGCGGCTCCTGGGTGCCGCGGTGCTGACCCTGGTTTCCGGGCAGATCGTGCACGCGATCGACGATCTCGCGGCGGCGGCCTGATGCTGGCCGATCTCGCGACGCCGGCCGCCCTCGGTGGCCTGGCCCTCGGCTACGCCCTGGGCTCGATCCCGTTCGGGCTGATCCTCACGAAGTTCGCCGGCCTCGGCGACGTGCGGGCGATCGGCTCCGGCAATATCGGCGCCACCAACGTGCTGCGCACCGGCCGCAAGGGCCTCGCTGCGGCGACGCTGATCTGCGACATGCTCAAGGGCACGCTGGCGGTGCTGGTCGCCGCGCATTTTGCGGACTATGACGCCGCGCTCGCCGCGGGCCTGGGCGCCTTCCTCGGCCATCTGTTTCCGGTGTGGCTGAAGTTCAAAGGCGGCAAAGGCGTCGCCACTTATATCGGCGTGCTGCTCGGTTTGGTCTGGCCCGCCGCGCTGATTTTCGGTGCGATCTGGATCGTGATGGCGTGGGCGTTCCGCTATTCGTCGCTTGCAGCCTTGATCGCCAGCGCTGTCACGCCTTTGGCGTTGTGGCTGTTGGGCGCGCCTGACGCGGCCCTCTTGTATGTGCTGTTGACCGCCGCGCTCTGGATTATGCACCGCCCCAACATCAAGCGGCTGATGGCCGGGACGGAAGGAAAGATCGGCGCGAAGGGCTGAGGCCTTTTACGACCTCGCAAACGCAAGCAACGGCTTGATGTCGTGATCGTCGGCAGCTTTCAGCGCCGCGACGTAAGCTGTGCGTAGTTCGCCGGTGTCCTGAATGCTGCCGCTGCCCCAGCTGAACGCTGCACCGCCCAGTTTTTCGATCAACAGGTCCGCCATCATCCTCGCATGCCTGCCGTTGCCATTCGCAAAGCCATGAATCTGGGTCAGGCGATGATGCAGCCTGACTGCGATTTCGTCAGGCGGATGTGTTGCGTGTTCGATCCAGTATCGGACAACGTCGAACATCGCGGGCATTGCCGCGGCGATCAGATGCGGCGCTATACCGATGTTGAGCTCGGTTTGCCGATAGGCGCCGGCCCATTTCCAGACATTGCCGAACAGCTGTTCGTGAAGCTTCTTCGAGAAGGCATCGGTCAGGATATCGGTTGGGCCGAGACGCCGACGGCGGGCCCACGCCGCTCCCTTGACGATGTTGTCTCGCTCGACCTCGTTGAGATCGCGCCGTGTCGTCACCCAACTCGGAACCAGATCTTTGCGCAACGCCGGCGGCAAGCGCGTTGCATCGTCGGGCTCGTCGAAGAGACCGCTCACGGGTCCTTCCACAGATCGCGCGGTCTGATTTCGTCGCGAATATAGGCATCGATGCGCCGTTCAAGATCGCTGTCGGCAGATTGCTGCCCTTCGAGCTTCATCGTGTGGGAAACCCGGCCGAGATCGCGCACAGCAATCGTACGCGCCCGCACGGCAACAGCCTGTTCGAGCGTTTTATTCGGCACAAGCGCGTAGACCAGCGTGCAATCGAGCGCTTCCGCAGCGCGGGCGAGCGTCTTGAGCGAAATGCCGCCGCTGGCCTCGGACTTTTCCAGAGTGTCCACGCTTTGGGGACGAATACCGAGACGTTCGGCAAACTGCACGCCGGTCATGCTCAATGCTTCGCGAATGGCGCGCATCCACCCCCGCGGCGGTGGCTGAAACCGGTCTACCGGCTTAAGCGATGAAAGACGCTCATCAAGCCGCTCGCGAGCATGACGATCTTCCATGTAATTCATGCTATAACCTGTTTTTCTTACTTTATATTAGTTCATAAGCTTATTTTTTCAAGAAAAAATCAGTCTATAGACTTATTATATGAACATCTCCAGGTTGTATAAAAAATTTTAGGTTGTGACGCGGATGGCCAATTGCGATGCTGCCTGCCAACGGGGGGTGGTGTGGCGGACGGCGTCAAGCTGAGCGACGAACAGCGGATCGACTGGCTGCGCCTGATCCGCTCCAGCCATATCGGCCCGCGCACGTTTCGCTAACTCGTCAATCATTTCGGCGGCGCCCGGGCGGCGCTCGACGCCCTGCCCGGCCTGGCGCGGCGTGGCGGTGCTGCCGGCGCGCGCATCTGTTCGCAGGACGACGCCGAACGCGAACTCAAGGCTACCCACGCTCAAGGCATTGAACGTGTCGGCCTCGGCGAGCCGGACTATCCGCAACGCCTGCAGATGATCGACGACGCGCCGCCGCTGCTGGCGGTCAGCGGCAAGCGCGACATCCTGGCCCGGCCTTTGGTCGCCATTGTCGGTTCGCGCAATGCGTCCGCCGCCGGCTGCAAATTCGCCGAGCGCATCGCGCGCGATCTGGGCGACGCCGGCTTCGGCGTCGTCTCCGGTCTGGCGCGCGGCATCGACGCGGCCGCCCATCGCGCCAGTCTTGCAAGCGGCACTGTCGCGGTACTGGCCGGCGGTCATGCGCGCATCTATCCAGCCGATCACGTCGAACTGCTCGAGCAGATCGTCGCCGAAGGCGCCGGCGTGTCGGAAATGCCGCTGACGTGGGAACCCCGGGCGCGCGACTTCCCGCGCCGCAACCGGCTGATCTCGGGGCTGTCGGTCGGCGTTGTCATCGTCGAGGCGGCGCGGCGCTCCGGCTCGCTGATCACCGCACGCTTTGCCGGTGAGCAAGGCCGCGAAGTCTTCGCGGTACCCGGTTCTCCGCTCGATCCGCGCGCCGAAGGCAC
>CAITEM010000350.1 GCA_903891395.1 uncultured Hyphomicrobiales bacterium
AACACGGCGGTGATGTTGCCGAACGACGCGACCTGCGCAAGCGAGGCCGTGGCAAATCCGTAGTAGGTGTCGAAGGTCTCGACGTTGCTGAAAGTATAGCCGCCGAGATCGACCGACTGGACGGTGTCGGTGCCGGATCCGCCATCGACCGTGCCGCTCACGGCGTCATTGATCTGGATCGTGTCGTTGCCACTGCCGCCCTTGAGCGTGTCAGTGCCGCCCGAACTGGTGATCAAGTCGTTGCCGCCTCCACCATCGATCGTATCGTTACCGCCGCCGCCGTCGCTGATGTCGTTGGCGCCGGCGTTTCCGATGAAGGTGTTGTCCGCCGTGTTGCCGATGATCCGGATCGGCGAGGCGTCGGCGAGCGTGATCTTCTGCACGCCCGCCCCGGCCGACAGGACGATATTGGGCACGCCGGAGGGCGCGCTGAAGGTGAGATCGTCGACGGTGACGCTGACCGCCTCGTTGCCGCCGTAGCCCGCCGCGACGAGAACGGTGTCGCCAGAGGCAGCGGCCGCCACTGCCGCGGAAATCGTCGGATAGGTAGAGGGAACGTTCAGCGTCGTTGCCATGTCTAAAAGCCTCACTTCAGCCGACATTGCCCGGATGAACCGGCGCGAACGCTAGCACGCTTGATGCGCACCGGGAAAGCTGCCTAACCTGAGCAACAGATGCGCCAGATCCAGTCTTCCAAAGCCCAGCCTGATAACCCCCTCGTCCTGAGGCGAAGCCGAAGGACCTCACCGAGCGATCATACACGGGCCGCAGAAACCGAGTGTGAAGCGGGCGTGAGGTCCTTCGGCTGCGCCTCAGAGGCTGGCCGGAAAAGAAGTAAGTCATTTCAACCGGTTGTCATGCTCTTGCGGACCGCGAGCCTCCGGCTCGCTCATCATCGCAAGGGCAAAAGCGCGGCGATCCGTTCGAGCATGAGCGCGCGAGGACGCGCGCGGTCCGGAAGAGCTTGAGTCTCAAGCACTTGAAAATACTGAATTCGTTTCGAGTCAGACTCTCAGGACGACGGTGTTGTTTCATCAATTGATCTGACGACGGGCACCTCATGACGCAAGACAGCAGCACCTTCTGGAAGAAGTCTCGGGTGGAGCTCCGGGCAGCCGGGTTCGAGCCGGACCGCGCCGCGCAGACCACTGCCGTGGTCACGATCGCCAGCGCCTATACCAACGCCCATCGCTGCAACAACCGGGTGCGCACCATCGGCGACCTGCTGGTCGAAATCCTTGCTGAGCACGGCGGGCAGGGCCTGATCGTCGGCGCGCCCGCGGTGTCCGACGCGCTGACCCAAGGGACTCCCACCGCCGGCTACAGCCTGGTGTCCCGCGACGTCGTCGCCGATTGCTTCGAGATCGGTCATTACGCCCATCACGGCGATGCGATGATCGTGATCTCGGGCTGCGACAAGACCGGCGCGGCCGCGCTCATGCCGCTCGCCCGGACCAATGCGTTCGGGCTGGTGCTCTATCCGGGAACCAGCTCGCCCGGGAAGGTGGATTTCGGCGTCTGGGCGGACAAAGGCACGAACCTCACGATCATGGACTACGCCGAGGGCAGGGCGGCCAACGAGGCTGGCCGGATCTCGGCTGAGGAACTGCTCGAGCTCGAACGCAACGTGATGCCCGGCAGCGGCACCTGCGGCGCGATGTTCACGGCCAACACGATGAGCACGATCGCCGAGGCGATCGGCATGATGCTGCCGCGCGGTGCCTCGCACCCGGCCGATTACGAGGCCAGGAGCGATATCCATGCCGACGTCCGGGCGCAGGCGCACGCGTCGGTCGACGCCTTGTATCGGCTGATCGCCGCCGACATTCGACCGCGCGACATCATGACCGAGCGCGCCGTCGAGACCGCGTTCGCGACGGTCTACGCGATGGGCGGCTCGACCAACATGTACCTGCATCTGCTCGCCATCGCGCGGGAGGCCCAGGTGCCGATCACGATCGAACGCATCCAGCAGGTC
>CAITEM010000351.1 GCA_903891395.1 uncultured Hyphomicrobiales bacterium
CCCTGCGCAACCAGTATTAACGCGACATGCCCTCATACGACATGAATTCCATCAGCGAGCCGTCGGGGTCGCGAAAGTAAACGGACGTGCCCGGCCCTTTGGCGCCGAAGCGCTGCAGCGGCCCGCGATCGATGGCGATGCCATGGGTCTTGAGATGCGCGATGGCGTCCTCGATCGGGCCGCTCCATTCGAAGCACAGATCGCTGTTGCCGGGCAGCACCGGCGTGCGCGCCACCTCGGCCGGCGTGACGCCCGGCCCATGCACGTTGAGCTGCTTGTCGCCGAGACGGTAAGCCCATCCGGCCGGCCGCTGCACCAGTTCGGCGCCGATAACCTCGGTGTAGAATTTGTTCGAACGCGCCCATTCGGACACGTGGATCACGCAATGGTCGAGTGTGGTGGGCGGCATGGCGATCAATCCGGCTGTGGAAACCTTAGAACACCGCGACAGCGGCTGTCCGGTCAAGGCCTCCGCGGCGTCCGGCAACCCGGCCGGGTGGCCAGTTCGATCTGCCGGCCGTCGATCTGCCCGATTGACGTCACGTCGAAAGCGCGCCCGGTCGCGTAATCGCGGATTGCACGGTCGACGGCGTCTTCGGCGCGGTCCGGGCTGCCGATGTAATAGCCCCAGATGACGATATCGGGACTCCACGTCTTGAGATGCGCGTCGAGATCGAATTGCGCGCGCGGCGGAACCGCGTCGCCGCGCAGGAACATCAGGAACGGACCGGCGGCCAGTTCGGGCGGATAGTGGATGCCGTTCTCCAGCAGGAACAGCGGCTGCGCGGAGTAGAGTTTGCGCTCGCATTTGTAATCGGGGCCGACCAGCGCGCGCGCATCGCGCTGGAGCGCCAGGACCTGCGCCACGGCGAGATTGCGGTCCGGCAGCACATATTTGCTCGACACCTGCGCCAGGACGATGGCCTGCATCGCCAGCATCACACCGGCCAGGGTGACATATATCGCGCGTGTGGCGTTGCGCGGCGCGTCCCAGGGTGCTGCGAACAACAGCAGCAGGAAAGCCAGCGGCCCGAAATATTGCTCGAACACGTAGACCGGCGAGACCGCCATCAGCGCGGCGCTGGCCAGCAGCACCAGCCGGCCGCAGGCCTGGCGCATGGCGTCGCCGCCTTGACGCAACGCCCTCACCGCGGCGGCAGCGACAAAGCCGATCGGGATCGCCATCAGCGCGGCAAACGGGACCGTGAACTTGCCGATGCGCGCCACGGCGTCGGAGAGGTCCGTCACCCGGGTCGGCAGGATCAGTTGATGGATCTGGACGTTCCAGCGCAGAAAGCTGTGATAGTCGCGCGCCACGAAGAAGAGGACCAGCGCAAAGCCCGCCAGAAAGCCCAGCATGCAGGCCAGCAGGGCCCGCGGTTCGCGCGCCGACCGGCCGCTGAGCAGAAAACAGATCAGCAGGCCCGGGCACAGGATGACGAAATAGAGTTTCGTTGACACCGCCAGCCCGGCGCAAAGGCAAACGACAAAGCCCCGCCAAGCGGCCGAACCGGGCGCGTCGATGGCGGTCACCGCCGCCGACAGAAACAGCAGCGAGATCGAATAGTTGCCGATTTCACTGCTGTTGGTGACGACAAACAGATTGGTCAGGCACAGCGCGACGTACAGCACCCAGACATCGAGCCCCGCTCGCCTGGTCCGGCCCAGCACCGGCAACAGCACCGCCGCGAGCACCAGAAGGATCGAGACGATGCGGCCCGGCAGGAAAATATTGACGTTGCCGGTGACCGCAGCGAGCAGCGCATTGAGCAGGATGGTCAGCGGCGCTTGCACGAAGGGCACGTCGGTATAGAGCGCGCCGTGTTGCGCCCAGACCGCCGGCGCCAGCGCGTACATGAAGTCGTTGTGATTGAGCGGCGCCAGACTGGCGAGCACGAAGGCGATCAGCGCGATACCGCCGACCGCCGACCCGATGACGACGCGGCGGTTCGAGATGGCGTTGGCCACGATCAGCCTTTATCCCGCATCAGACGGCCGCGCTCGCGATCCCAGGACCGCTTCTTCAGGGTATCGCGCTTGTCGTGCATCTTCTTGCCCTTGCCGAGCGCGATCTCGATCTTGGCGCGGCCCTGCTCGTTGAAATACAGCTTCAATGGCACCAGCGTCATACCTTCGCGCTCCACGGCAGCCGCGAATTTGTTGATCTGGCGCTGGTGCAGCAGCAACTTGCGCGGCCGTTTCGGCGTGTGGTTGTAGCGGTGCGCCTGGAGATATTCCGGGATGTTCGAGTTGATCAGCCAGATCGCGCCGTCGCGCGCGTCGGCGTAGGATTCCGCGATCGTCGCCTTGCCGAGCCGCAGCGATTTGACTTCGCTGCCGGTCAGCACGATGCCGGCCTCGACGACCTCGCCGATCTCATAATTGAAGCGCGCCTTGCGGTTTTCGGCGACGGACTTGAAGCGGGGTTTAGCGGCCATGGCGCCTTATATAGGCATTTGTCTGCGCGTGATCTTGTCCGAGAACCGGTATCCACTTTTCGGGATCATGCGCCGTGCTTCGACAGCAAATCGCGGATTTCCGTCAGCAGGACTTCCTGCTTGGTCAAAGGCGGCGTCTTTTCGGCCTCTTTGGCCATGAAGCGGCCGATGGCGCGGATCGCCAGAAACAGCACAAAAGCGATAATGATGAAGTTAAGCGTGACGGTGAGGAAACTGCCGTAAGCCAATACTGCACCTTGCTTTTTGGCTTCGATCAGCGTGTCCGCCGTAACCTTGTGGGATAGCGGCAGGAAGTAGTTGGAGAAGTCCAGCCCGCCGGTCACGGCTCCGATCAGCGGCATGATGATGTCGCTCACCAGCGAGGTGACGATGGCGCCAAAGGCCGCGCCGATGATCACGCCGACGGCGAGGTCGACGACGTTGCCGCGCAGGGCAAATTTCTTGAATTCGTGCAGCATGGCTTGCCCCCTCAACGCCGAGCCCTAGTTGATCAGGCCAGCATGGACCATGGCGTCGCGCACCAGGGCCTTGGACTTGTCGGACATGGGCACCATCGGCAGCCGCACCTCGTCCGACAGCTTGCCGAGAACCGACAGCGCATATTTCGCCGGCGACGGGTTGGTCTCGACGAACAGATGTTGATGCAGCGGCATCAGCTTGTCCTGCAGCTTGAGCGCCGCGGCGAAGTCACCCTTCAGGCAGGCGGCCTGGAATTCGGCGCAGAGGCGCGGGGCTACATTTGAGGTGACGGAAATGCAGCCGTGACCGCCGTGGGCCATGAAGCCGAGACAGGTGCCGTCTTCGCCGGAGAGCTGGTTGAAGTCGGGGCCGAGCACTTCGCGCTGCTGCGACACCCGCATCATGCTGGCGGTGGCGTCCTTGACGCCGGAAATGTTCTTGCAGTCGAACAGCCGCTTCATGGTGTCGACCGACATGTCGATCACCGACCGGCCGGGAATGTTGTAGATGATGATCGGAATGCCGATGGCGTCGTTGATCGCCTTGAAGTGCTGATACATGCCTTCCTGGGTCGGCTTGTTGTAATAGGGGGTCACGATCAGCACCGCGTCGGCGCCCGCCTCCTCGGCGTGCTTGGACAGTTCGACCGCCTCGGCGGTCGAGTTCGAGCCGGCGCCGGCGATCACCGGCACGCGGCCGTCGGCCTGATCGATGCACCACTCGACCACGCGCTTGTGCTCATCGTGCGACAGCGTCGGGCTCTCACCGGTGGTGCCGACCGGCACCAGACCGTTGGTGCCTTCGGTGATCTGCCATTCGACCAGGTCGCGGAACGCCTTTTCATCGACCGCGCCGTTTTTGAACGGCGTTACCAGCGCGGTGAACGATCCTCGAAAGCTGGTCTTGGCGGTCATAGGGGCGGCTCCACAGTGGCAAGGCCCATCAATATCGGGTCGTCTTCACCGTTGAAAGCCCTCCCCGCCAATGGATCGATCAATTGCCGTGATGGTAGAATGCTGCCCCGCTTTCGCCCCTGTTTTGACTTATGCCGGTCCCTGGCAGAGGGAATTTTAGGTATCCCTTCATCAACCAAATCGGCCTAAATGGGATTTGGGCGCGCTTTGAGTCGGCGCGTTAAACGTGGCGGAACGGCGCGAAGAACGATCAGAAGATTCCGCGCAAGGGATTGAATGAACGGAACTTTTTGGAACCGGCTGGGCCTTGGCCTGAGCGTCGCGGCGGCGGGTGTTTTGAGCGCCGAGACCGGCACGGCCGCAACCCAAAAAGTTCCATTGCCGCGCCCGCGCCCGTCCATCCACGCTGGCAAGGAAGCCGCAAAGACCGCCCCTGCGGCGCAGGTGGCCAAGGACGCCCCGAGGCCAACGGCCAAGACTGCCGCCCCCGCGACGATGCAGCCGCCGATCCAACTGGTGCCGCAGCCGTCGAAGCACGCCGCGGCCGATCCCAAGGGCATGTCGTCCTACGCCCAGGCCGGTGTCGGCCTGCGCGGTGCCTTGTTTGCCAGCCGCGCCACCTTCAAGCCGCTGCTGCGGCCGACCTCCGGACCCTTCGCCGTCGCTCCCTCGAATGCGACCTCGGCCGCCGATATCGCGCTGGTCAAACAAGTGATCGACGCCACCCGCAAGAACACCGAGGTGGTCGCCGACGTCGCCAAGAATTCGATCACCGATCCGGTCGCGCGCAAGCTCGCCGAATGGATCGTGCTGCGCAGCGATAACACCAAGCCGACCTTCCAGCGCTACGCCAATTTCGTCAGCACCAACCCGTCCTGGCCGCATTCGCCGCTGTTCCGCCGCCGCGCCGAGAACGCGCTGTGGAATGACAAGATGGACGACGGCACGGTGCGCACTTTCTTCGCGCAGC
>CAITEM010000352.1 GCA_903891395.1 uncultured Hyphomicrobiales bacterium
CGCCGGCCAACGCCATCGCTGCCGGTGCCGATTTTCTCGTCGTTGGGCGACCGATTGTGGAAGCGGACGATCCCAAGCAGGCCGCCGATGCAATTGTTGCCGAGATCGAAGGCGTAAAGAAAGGTTAGGGGACCGACATGGCTAAAGGTTACTGGATCGCGCTCGTCGAGGTGAAAAACCCAGACGGCTACAAAAACGAGTACGTCGCTGCATTGCCGGCTGTGCTGAAGAAGTTCGGCGGCCGCTACGTCACGCGCGGCGGCCAGACCTCGCTGGTCGAGGGCAGCGCCAAGAGCCGCGCGGTCATTCTCGAATTTCCGAGCTATCAGGCGGCGATGGATTGCTACAAGTCGCCGGAATACGCCAAAGCCAAGGCGCTGCGCGCAGCCTATGCCGAGAGCGACCTCATCGTCATCGAAGGCTACGACGGCCCCCAGCCGTAGTGACAGAGCGGCGGTTAGACCGCTATACCCGAATCCCATACGGAGACCGACCCATGGCCCAAATGCGGCTCGTGGTCGCCGGTGCCGGCGGGCGGATGGGCCGCACGCTGGTCAAGGCGATCGCCGAAGCTAAGGGATTTGCACTGGCAGGCGCGCTGGAAGACGCGCGCTCGCCGCTGATCGGCTGGGACGCCGGCACGCTGGCGGGTTTGAGCGAGAACCACATCAAGCTCACCGGCGACGTCGGCCCGCTGATGGAGCAGGCCGACGGCATCATCGATTTTACCATTCCGGTGGCGACCTCGTCCTTTGCCGCGCTCGCCGCCAAGGCCGGCAAGGTTCACATCATCGGTACCACCGGGCTGACGGCTGACGACGAAACCCACATCAAGGATGCCGCCGAGACCGCGATCATCGTCAAGTCCGGCAACATGAGCCTCGGCGTCAATCTGCTGGCGGCGCTGACCAGGCGTGTCGCCAAGACGCTCGACAGTTCGTTCGACATCGAAGTTCTCGAGATGCACCACAGCCAGAAGGTCGATGCGCCGTCCGGCACCGCGCTACTGCTCGGCCGCGCGGCGGCGGAAGGCCGCGGCATCGATTTCGACAAGTGTTCGGTCGCGACGCGCGAGGGCCATACCGGCGCCCGCCGGGCCGGCGACATCGGCTTCGCGACGTTGCGCGGCGGCAGCGTCGTCGGCGAGCACAGCGTGATTTTTGCCGGTCCCGCCGAACGCATCGAACTGGTGCACAAGGCCGAAGACCGTATGATCTTCGCGCGCGGCGCGTTGCACGCGGCGCTGTGGGCGCGCCATCAGAAGCCGGGTCTGTACTCGATGATGGACGTTTTAGGGCTGACGGATTTCTAGATCCTGGGGGCGGACCGTGACACCCGAACAAGTTACGAAGATGAAGGCCAGATCCTATGCGATGTTCGGCGCCGGCATCGCGGTGTTCATCGTGGCCTACCAATACGCGCTGCCGGTTACGGGGCGCGCCGAGCCGCCGCCGGAATTCGCGCCGTATCTGTTCGCCGCCATCGGCGTGGTTTTCTTCATCATCGCCGGCGTCATGTGGCTCAAGGCGCGCAACCAGAATGTTCCCGCCGAAGTCCCGGTCCCGCTCAGCGGCCCGCAGCGAAAATTCGTCATCCTGTGGAGCGTGCTCGGGTTTGCCGCTTTGGCGGGGAGCTACTTTGTTGCGTATCTGGTGCCGAACGATGAAATCCTGGGGCTGCTGCTGTCCGTCGGGCTGCTCGTCGTCATGATGATATGTTTTGTTATCGCCAGCCGGATCGTGCGTAACATGCGCGGCAATGCGGCAACGCCTGGAGTTGTGAAAGAATGAACGACCGTCTTCTCGTGCTCGTGCGCCACGGCCAGAGCGAATGGAATTTGAAAAACCTGTTCACCGGCTGGCGCGACGTCGATTTGACCGACAAGGGCGTTACCGAAGCGCGCGAGGCCGGCCGCAAGCTGAAGGCGCAAGGTCTGTCGTTTGACGTCGCCTATACGTCGGCGCTCAAGCGGGCCCAGCGCACGCTCGATCTGATGCTCGAGGAGATGGGCCAGAAAATTCCGGTCATCAAGGACGTGGCGCTCAATGAGCGCGACTACGGCGACCTGTCCGGCCTCAACAAAGACGATGCCCGCAAGAAATGGGGCGAGGAGCAGGTGCGCATCTGGCGCCGTTCCTACGACGTGCCGCCGCCGGGCGGCGAGAGCCTCAAGGATACGCTGGCGCGGACGCTGCCTTATTACGTCACCGAAATTTTGCCGCGCGTGCTGCGCGGCGAGCGCGTGCTGGTGGCGGCGCACGGCAACTCGTTGCGTGCGCTGGTGATGGTGCTGGAGAAGCTGTCGCCGGAGCAGATTCTGGAGCGCGAAATCGGCACCGGCGTGCCGATCATCTACCGGCTCGACGCCGATTCGACGGTAAAGTCGAAACTGGATCTCGCGGCGTAACGGTACACGCGATCATACGATAAGAAAAAGGCCCCGCCGAAAAGCGGGGCCTTTTTCATTCGGATCGATCGATTACTCGATGATCTTGACGACCTTGTGCGAACGCCCATCGACGATGATGCGCTGGTTGTTCACGATGGCGTAGCGATATTCGGTGTGCTGCGGCACGGGACGCAGCTCGACGGTCGAAGGCACCGCTTCGCCGACGACGACGCGATCCTGCATCGTGATCGACGGCGTGGTGTCGTGCTCGACATAGGTCACGACTTCGTTCGGCGGTTCGGCCGCGGAACCCACGGTGGCACCGACGCCGGCGCCGACCACGGCGCCCACCGGACCACCGACGACACCGCCAACCACCGCGCCGCCGACAGCGCCGGTCGCGGTCGAAGCCTGGGCGAAGGCCGCAGCCGGCGCCACGGTCGTTGCGGCAAGCAAAGCAATCATGAAACGAGTTTTCATCGCGTTCTCCTTTTCTGGAAGGTACGCGGTGCAACGCATGTCATTTGACATGCGTTCCGGACAAAGCCGGTGGAACCCGAAAAAATTGCTCCACACTTCGTTGCAGGTTTGAAAAAGAGCGGCGCAAAAGTTCCCGCGTGCTCAGGAACCTGCCGCCATGCCCGCTTCCCAGCCCAGCATCGCGCGCTTGCGCGTGATGCCCCAGTGATAGCCGGTGACGTCGCCGGCTTTACCGATGGCGCGATGGCACGGCACCACGAAGCTGATCGGGTTCTTGCCGACCGCGGCGCCGACCGCGCGCGCGGCTTTTGGCGCGCCGATTTTTTCGGCAAGATTTGAATAGGTGGTGAGTTTGCCCATCGGGATGGTGAGCAATTTTTCCCAGACGCGGACTTCGAAATCGGTGCCGAGCAGTACGACCCGCAACGGCTGCTCGGGGCACCATTGCGCCGAATCGAAGATGCGGCGCGCGGTGGGCGCGGTCGCGGCATAGTCCTCAATGTAACGCGCCTTCGGCCAGCGCCGGCGCATGTCGTCGAGCGCGGCGCGTTCCTCGCCGGCGTCGGCGAAAGCAAGTCCAGCAAGGCCGCGCGGCGTCATCATCACCAGCGCCATGCCGAACGGGCAGGGGTGGAAGCCGTAGGTGACGGTGAGGCCTTCGCCCCCTGTTTTCCATTCACCGGGCGACATCGCTTCGTGCGTGACGAAGAGGTCGTGCAGGCGGCTCGGTCCGGACAGGCCGACTTCGTAGGACGTGTCCAGCACGCTCGCCGAAGCGCGCAGCAATGCGCGCGCGCTGTCGAGTGTGAGTGCCTGCAGAAAGGCTTTGGGCGTCAGGCCGCACCAGCGGCGGAACAGATGATGGAGGTCGGTGGCGGAAACGCCCGCTGCTTCGGCGATGACGTCGATCTCCGGCTGCGCGCGCCAGTTGCCGCGGATATGCGCGATGGCGCGGCGCACGACGTCGTAGTCGGCGGCCGCGGTCACCAGCGGTGCGACGCCGGGGAAAGGTTCGGTGGAAACGCCTTTTGCGAGGGTCATGTTCATGCAAGCTATCTAAGGCAGGCCCTAGCGGCAAACCACCCGATTTCTGGCCGCATCCAGCCTCTCAAGACGAGGGCAGAAAGACCCCGCGCTTAGCCTCGCTTAACGCATTGCCGAGTTCCTGCGCGAAGCTGGCCTTCTCGTCCGGCCCCAGGAAGCTCGCAATCACCAGATGCTTGCCGCGCGATACCAGCAGCAGCCGTTCGATGCCGAATTCCTCGTGGCTGACTTTGTCGAGCTTGACCCAGAGCGGATTGAGCACCCATTCGCGCACCGCGCCGCGATGGCTGACCTTGCGCACGGTGAGCGCCGACGGCGTGACCCTCACTTCTTCGTAGGCGTCGGCGTGGCGGTAATTCAGCTTGAGCGCCCAGTACAGCAGTGCCACGTCGAGACCGAAAAATCCGAATACCGGCCAGGCGCCCATCAGCAAGAACGCGAGGCCGCTGATAAAGCTGACGCCGCCGAACACGATCATCAGTACCAGAAAGCCGATATTGCCGAGCGAGCGGTGCGGCGTGATCACCGCGGAAAAAATCGTCGGTTCGAGTTCGTCGGCGTTGTCGGCGGCCATGACGCTCAGTATACCAAAATCATGGCGAAAAAAGCGTTGGGCAAAACGGCTAGAATGCCTTCGGTCAAAAGGGCGCTGACCAAAGCGCGCCAGGGCAAGGCAGCCCAGGTCAAGGCGCCGCCGAAGCGCGCCAAGAAACGTGATTTGGCCGACGCCAAAGCTGAAGCCGGCGTCACACCGCCAATGAGCGCGGCGCAGATCGAAGAGGCGTTCCGCCGCTTTCAGGCCGCGGAGCCCGAGCCGAAAACGGAACTCAAATACGTCAATCCGTTCACGCTGCTGGTGGCGGTGGTGCTGTCCGCCCAGGCGACCGATGCCGGCGTCAACAAGGCGACGCCCGCTTTGTTCGCGATGGCCGATACGCCGGAGAAAATGGCGGCGCTCGGCGAAGACCGCATCCGCGACCTGGTCAAGACCATCGGGCTGTTTCGCACCAAGGCCAAGAACGTGGCGGCGCTGGCGCACATCCTGGTCGAGCAGCACGGCGGTCAGGTGCCGCGTTCGCGCGAAGCGCTGGGGGCGTTGCCCGGTGTCGGCCGCAAGACGGCGAACGTCGTGCTCAATACCGCCTTCGGCGAGGAGACCTTCGCCGTCGATACCCACATTTTTCGCGTCGGCAACCGCACCGGCATGGCGACCGGCAAGAATCCGCTCGAAGTCGAAGCGAAGCTGGAGAAGGTCGTGCCGGGGCCGTACCGGCGGCACGCCCACCACTGGCTGATCCTGCACGGCCGCTACACCTGCGTGGCGCGCAAACCTTTGTGCGAAAGGTGCATCATCGCCGACTTGTGCCAATGGCCGGGTAAAACGGTCTTATAAAAAGCATCAGGGAGCGGTCGCCGCCAGCACCACGGCGCGCGCGCCCGACATCCGTTTGTGGATGTGCACCATGAACGCCATCGCGAACACTGGCGTCGCAAAGTTCAGGATCGGGATCGAGACGAACGCCGCGATGATCATGCCGGTGAAGAACACGTAACCGGCATTGGCCTTGCGCATCATCTTCGCTTCCTCGGGCGAGCGGAAGCGCATGGCCGCAAGCTCGAAATATTCGCGGCTCAGGAGGTAAGCGTTGGCGAAGAACAGAATGAGCAGGCCGAAGCCGGCGAACAGTACGAAGGGCAAAGCGCAGAGGTAGACGATCAGCGCCAGCAAAGCGAACTTGACGCCTTCAAGCGCGGCCCGGAACAGCGGCAGCGCACGGCCCACCGCATCGGCGGAATAGTGCGTCTGCTCCACGACCTCGGCGACCTCGTCCACAAAAAAGCTGCCGACGAAGGCCGTCACCGTCGGCATCAGGAACAGCGCGCCGGTGACGATGCCGAACCCGGCCAGGATCGACAGAATCCAGGCCAGCGCCGCCCAGACGCCGTGCGGCGCAACGCCCGCCGTCTGCTCGGCCCAATTGGCGCCGCTTTCGGCCAAGGCCGACAGCAGCCGCTGCAAGCCGATACCGATAATAACAATCACCAGCAGTGCCAAGCCGACGGATTTGAGCAGCACGCGCCGCAGCGGCTGGGAAAACATTTGTGAGAGCGCTTTAACGGCGGCGTCGATCATGCCGACACAGTTAGGCGCGCGCGGGGAAAGGGCAAGTGTTGCGGCGCTAAATCGCCGGCGCCATCGTCTTTTCGCCGGCACCGACCGGCACCAGTGATACGACCGGATCGGGATCGACCACCGGGATATCAGCCCATGCCATCGCCTTGTAGTTGAAGCCCTTGACGAGGGTCGGCTTCACCACCGCGAAATAGGGCGAGATGTCGAAGTCGCGTGGCGCGTACAGCGACGAGTGGCGAATTTCCAAAATTTCGGCGCGCTCCGCCGCGTTCTCGACGCGGGTGACTTTCGGCAAAATCGGATAGCGCACGTTTTCGAACGCCTGCGCGATCAACGCCGAGCAGATGATGCGGGTCGGGTGGCCGGAACCGAGCGCCATCATGCGCCGGCGCCAGCGCCGCGGCACCGGCAGCGGAATGAGATAGCGCAACAGGTCGATGATATTCTTGAGATCGTAATCGAAGCCGATGCGTTCGGCGGCGTAGGCGCAGACCCGCGCGCAATCGTCCGGCGTTAGCCCGGTCGGACGGCAGATGCGCGAATGCACGCGGCCGTACTTCGACAGCGGCACCGCAACCACGCCTTCGCCGATATTGGCTTCGACCAATTCGAGCGGTTCGCCGGCGGCCGAGACGCGGTCGCCGATCGGCCCGACATAGAGCGCGGCGTGCGACCAGGTCGATTGCGTGAGATACTTGATGACGCCGGAAATGTGATTGTTGCCTTCGACCAGCAGCACGTCGCCGGGCTGCAGCGTCGCGCGCAAGGTCTGCGCGTCGCCGGGTGCAATGGCTTCGTAGCCCTGCTCCGGCTTTTCAAGATAACGGGCAAGCAAGCGCCCAATGCCGTCGGCCATCCAACTCATCACGCCCGGTCCCCGGCGTCACTTCTTGACGCCCCTTTGCCCCGCTCCCCGTCGTCATGCGGTTCTTTTTTGGCGCATGATCTGGTCCGAAAACCGATTCCCACTTTTCGGGATCATGCGCACCGCACGTCTTGTTGCTGACCAATTTAATGAAGACTCATTGCAAATTGGTTCCTGCGCAGCCTTTGCGCGTTAATGCCCGTTAGCCATGAAATTTGCCGTGCCATATGGGTTCGGGCACTGTATCGGCCATTGCTGGAAAGAATTCGGATACCATGCCACCGCTTAGCCGCCGCTCTCTGCTTAACGCGTTGCTCGCCGCCACCGCGACGGTTGCGGCCGCGCCCGCGCTCGGCGCAGTCGGTTCCGGCGAGGTCGATGTGGTGATCATCGGTGCCGGTGCCGCGGGTATTGCCGCCGCGCGCCGCGTCGCCGCCGCCAACAGGCGTTTTGCGCTGCTTGAGGCGAGCGAGACAATCGGCGGGCGCTGCGCCACCGACACCAAGATTTTCGGCGTGCCTTATGATCTGGGTGCGCACTGGATCCACAATCCCGACAGCAACCCCCTGACCAAGCTCGTTACCGGCATTGACGTCTATCCGGCGCCGCGTACCCAGACGTTGCGCGTCGGCGCCCGCAGTGCGCGCGACAGCGAGCTGGAAACTTTTCTCGCCGCGACGTTGCGCGCGCAACGCGCCATGAACGATCTCGGCAAGGCGAAAGCCGATTTTCCGGCATCGCGCCTGCTGCCGAAGGATCTGTTTGACTGGCAGAACACCATCGAATTCATGGTGGGGCCCTTCGCCACCGGCAGGGAGCTCGGCGAGCTCTCCGCCTTCGACATGGCGCGCGCGGTGGACCGCGACAGCGATGCCTTCTGCCGTCAGGGCTACGGCGCGCTGCTGGCGAAGCTCGCCGCAGGACTTCCGGTTCAATTATCGACGCCGGTCGAGGCGCTCTACTGGGACAACAAGCGCCTCGGCGTCGACACGCCGAAGGGCAACATTCTCGGGCGCGCCGCGATTGTCACCGTGTCGACCAACGTGCTGAGTGAAGAAAAGATCGAGTTCATCCCGCCGCTGGAAAAGCGTGTGCTCGGTGCGGCGGAAAAGCTGTCGCTGGGCAGTTACGATCACATCGCGCTGGAGATGCCGGGCAACCCGCTCGGCCTGCAGAACGACGACATGGTGTTCGAGCAGGCCACGGGCACGCGCACCGCGGCCCTGTTGGCCAATGTCTCGGGCACGCCGCTGCATCTGGTCGAAGTCGCGGGCTCCTTCGGCCGCGAACTGGCGGCACAGGGCGAGCCGGCCATGGTGGATTTCGCCGGCGAATGGCTGTCGTCGATGTTCGGCTCCAACGCTAATCGCGCCATCAAGCGCAGCCACGCCACGCGCTGGAACGACAACCCGCTGGCGCTTGGCGCGATGTCCGGAGCGGGGCCCGGCAACGCGGACGCCCGCAAGGTGCTGATGGAGCCGCTCGGTGGCAAGGTCTATTTCGCCGGCGAGGCGGTGCACGAGACGCAATGGGGTACGGTGGCGGGTGCCTGGGATTCCGGCACACGCGCGGCGGAAGCGGCGTTGCGCAGACTTGGCGCGCTCGGCGACGGCGGCGACGACAAGCCGGTGAAGCGCAGGCGGCGGCGTTGATGGCGCAAAAACCAAAAGCGCTGATCGCCTGGTCGAGCGGCAAGGACAGCGCCTGGGCCTTGCATGAGGCGCGCCGCGCGGGCGATTACGACGTCGTGGGCGCGCTGACGACGGTGACCGGCACTTTCAATCGCGTCAGCATGCATGGCGTGCGCGAGGAATTGCTCCGCGCGCAACGCGACGCCGCCAGATTGCCGGGCATCGAAGTGCGTATACCGTTTCCCTGCAGCAACGATATCTACGAAGCGGCGATGGCGGCGGCGATGCAAAGCGCGGTCGCGGCCGGCGTTACGCATGTCATCTTTGGGGATCTGTTTCTGGAAGACCTGCGCGCCTGGCGCGAAGCCAAGCCGGCCGTGATTGACGTTACCGCAGTATTTCCACTCTGGATGCGGCCGACGGCGGCGCTGGCGCGTGAGATGATCGCAGCCGGCGTCGAGGCGCACCTCGCGGTGGTCGATCTGAAGAAATTGCCGGCGGACTTTGCTGGACGGCGCTTCGATACCGCGCTGCTGAGCGGATTGCCGTCCGGCGTCGATCCCTGCGGCGAGAACGGCGAGTTTCATTCCTTCGTGTCGGCGGGGCCGATGCTGTCGCGGAAAATTCCGGTCAGTGTCGGCGAGCGGGTCGAGCGCGAGGGATTTGCGTTCGCGGATTTGATCCCGGCCGAGCCAAACTCGCCTGGATTCCCGCTTTAGCGGCAATGAGCGGGGGTAAAACTAGCCGCGCAGCACGCCGCCGGTCTTCTTGGTGACTTCTGCGACGATGCGCTGGCCCAGCGCATCGATCTCGGCGTCCGTCATCGTCTTTTCCCGCGGCTGAAGTGCGACGGCGATGGCAATCGACTTCTTGCCCGGCTCGATGCCGGTACCTTCGTAAACGTCGAACACCGT
This sequence comes from uncultured Hyphomicrobiales bacterium, assembly GCA_903891395.1. Lineage (GTDB taxonomy): Bacteria > Pseudomonadota > Alphaproteobacteria > Rhizobiales > Xanthobacteraceae > Pseudolabrys. Next base: position 9,458 of record CAITEM010000352.1, read on the forward strand.
GACGCCCACGATCAGCTTCTTGTCGACGCTCTGGGCTGCGCGCGCGATATCGGCGGCCTTGACCTTCGCATCGACGACGAACGCGAAATCGCGCTCGACCGGCTGGAACGGCGACAGCTCCAGGAGCGCCTTGGCGCGCGTCGGCTTGGCCTTGGCCGCTGGAATGTTTTCGAGGATCACTTCGAACGCCACCAGCGGGCCGTCGGCCTTCAACGCGTCCAGCGCGCGGGGGTGCAGTTCGCCGAAATGGCCGAGAATATTCTGCGGACCGATTTGTATCGTGCCGCTGCGGCCGGGATGAAACCAGGCCGGTCCGCCGGGCAACACCTGCAACGCCTGCATCGGCGCGCCCGCGGCGGCCAGCACGGCAAAGGCGTCGGCCTTGGCATCGAACACATCGACAGGCTCAGGTTTGCCCGACCAGTGCCGGCCGATTCCGGTGCCTTTGGCCAATGCGCGGCGGAGGCCGCCGGCGGCGGTGAACTGGTCCTGCGGTTGGTCGCCCTTGAAGATCTGCCCGACCTCGAACAACGCGACGTCCGCTATGCCGCGATCGGCATTGCGCTGCGCCGACGTCACCAGGCCCGGAATCAGGCTCGGCCGCATGTCCGACAATTCAGCGGCTATCGGATTGGCCAAGGCCAGTTCCGGCTTGCCGCCGCCGAACAGCTCGGCCTCGCGTTTGGACACGAACGACCAGGTGACCGCCTCGATCATGCCGCGCACCGCGAGCGCGCGCTTGGCCTTGCGGGTGCGAACCTGAATCGGCGTGAGCACCGGTTTGCGCGCGTCCGTGCCGCGCGGGAACGGCGTCGACGGCACCTGGTCGACACCGGCGATGCGCACCACTTCTTCGACGATGTCGGCGCGGCCATGCACGTCCGGGCGCCACGACGGCACCGCGACTTTGATGCGCTCGCCTTGTCCCGCGGCGAAGAAGCCGAGCTTCTCCAGCGTGCGGCGCACTTGCGTGAGCGAAAGTTTCAGCCCGGCCAGACGCGGCAATTCGCTGAGCGGGAAATCGATGATGGTTTCTTTCGGCGTCGGATCGCCGGCGACGACGATTTCGGATGGCGCGCCGCCGCAGAGATCGAGCACCATCTGCGTCGCCAGTTCAAGGCCGGGCAGCATGAAATTCGGGTCGACGCCACGCTCAAAACGATAGCGTGCGTCGGAATTGATGCCGAGCTTGCGTCCGGTCTGCGCGATGTTGAGTTCGTCCCACAGCGCCGACTCGATCAGCACATTGGTCGTCGTCTCCGAGCAGCCCGAGGCTTCGCCGCCCATGATGCCGGCGAGCGACTCGACGCCCTTGTCGTCGGCGATCACGCACATGGCGTTGTCGAGTTCATAGGTCTTGCCGTCAAGCGCCAGCAGCGTCTCGCCATTGCTGGCGCGGCGCACGGTGAGATTGCCGTGAACCTTGTCGGCGTCGAATACATGCAGCGGCCGGGCGCGGTCGAAGGTGATGAAGTTGGTGATGTCCACCAGCGCATTGATCGGCCGCAGGCCGATGGCAATGAGCTTCTTCTGCAGCCAGTCTGGCGACGGGCCGTTCTTGACGCCGCGCACCAGGCGCAGGCCAAAGGCCGGGCACAGCGGATGCGTCGCGCCGAAATCGAGCGTCACTTTCACCGGGCAGGGGAACGCGCCCTTCACCGGCCGTGGCGCGTTGTCCTTGAAGTCGCCGATCAAGGTGGCGCTCAAATCGCGGGCAATGCCGCTGACGCCGGTGCAGTCGGAGCGGTTCGGCGTCAGATTGATCTCGATCACGGGCTCGTTGAGGCCGAGCACTTCGGCGAACGGCTTGCCGATCGGGGCGTCGGCCGGCATCTCGATGATGCCGTCGCTGTCGTCGGAGAATCCGATCTCGGCGCCCGAGATCATCATGCCCTGGCTTTCGACGTCACGAATCTTGCCGACGGAAAGCGTGATCTTTTTGGCCGGAATGTAGGTGCCGGGCAGGCCGAGCACGGTCTTGAGGCCGGCGCGCGCGTTCGGCGCGCCGCACACGATCTGCAGCGGCGTGCCGGTACCGTTGTCGACCTTGCAGACGCG
>CAITEM010000353.1 GCA_903891395.1 uncultured Hyphomicrobiales bacterium
CGAGAATCGGCTGTACTTTTTCTCGATGGCACTACATGCGGTAGCACATCTATGAGAAAGCGGACGCATCCGGGACATTCGGATCGTCAATCGCCGCCTCGCTGTCTGCGCGCTTCATCACCTTCCTTACATTCAGATCCGAACGACTGGGCCGAAGAGGCTCCGACGTTCGTTGTTCCGCGTCGTATTGTTGAGAGTTTTGTCCCCTGCCGGTCCAGAAAAAGGAGCCTGAACTTGGGTAAGCATCTGAACAAGAAGCGTCGCCGCAATTCCCATTCATTCGAGACTGCTGAGATCATCGAATTTCAGGGCTCAAAATTTGAAACTGCGCGCGCGTTGCCTCCCATAAAGGCGCTTAACCCCACTCAGGCTGACTATCTCGATGCGTTGCGCACCTGCCCGCAGTCCGTGGTGATGGGGCCGGCCGGAACCGGCAAGACCTGGATCGCTGCGACCTACGCCGGCGACCTCTAGCGCACCAAGAAAATCTCCAAGATCATTCTGACCCGCCCGAACGTGCCGTGTGGCCGCTCGCTCGGGTTCTTCCCTGGTTCACTTGAGGAAAAATTCGGCCCATGGGCGACGCCGGTGATCGAGGCGATCAAGGAACGCATCGGCAAGGCGGCCTATGAAATCGCGCTCAAGCACGGCGACATTGAAATGGTGCCATTCGAGGTGATGCGCGGACGGTCGTGGAAAAACGCCTTCGTGCTGTTCGACGAGGCGCAGAACAGTTCGGTCGTCGAGATCAAGACGTTCCTGACCCGCATCGGCGAGGACTGCACCGTCGTCATCAATGGCGACGTCAGCCAGTGCGATCTCGACCACGCCAGCGGCTTGCGCACCGTGATCCACATGGTCAAATCGCAGATGCTCAATGTGCCTGTGATCGAGTTCAGCCGCGACGACATCGTCCGCTCCGGGGTCTGCGCCATGTGGGTGAAGGCCTTCGATGAGGCCAAGCTCTAGACAGGGGCAATTCCGGCACAGTCCTGACATCTGGCAGCCGCGGGCGCGGGTTTTCTTGTGAAAGCCCCCGCTCGCGGCTACTGTGCGTTTGCATCTGTCGACCGGAACAATAAAGCCAATTATATCAATGCGTTATGTCTCTACGCGGGGCGAAGCCCCGGAGCTCGATTTCGTCGAGGTGATGCTGGCCGGGCTTGCCCGCGACGGCGGTCTATACGTCCCTGTGTCCTGGCCGACGCTCGATAAAGCGGCGATCGCCGGTCTTGCCGGACGTCCTTATGCCGAGGTCGCGGTCGAGGTGATGCGGCCTTTCATCGGCGACAGCATCGCGTTGGCCGATCTCTCCCGCATGGCGCGCGAGGCCTATGGCAGCTTCCGCCACCCGGCGACCGCGCCGCTGGTTCAGCTTGGCGACAGCCTCTTCGTGCTCGAGCTGTTTCACGGCCCGACGCTCGCCTTCAAGGACCTGGCGATGCAACTGGTGTCGCGGCTGATGGACCATGTGCTGCGCGCGCGGGGCGAGCGCACCACCATCGTCGTCGCCACCTCCGGCGATACCGGCGGCGCCGCGGTCGAAGCCTTCCGCGGCCGCAGCCAGGTCGATGTCGTGGTGCTGTATCCGCACGGCCGCATCTCCGACGTGCAGCGCCGCATGATGACCAGCGCGCCGGACAACAACGTCCACGCGCTCGCCATCGAAGGCAATTTCGACGACTGCCAGGCGCTGGTGAAGGCGATGTTCAATCACCATGCTTTCCGCGATCAGGTGCGGCTATCGGGCGTCAATTCTATCAACTGGGCGCGCGTCCTGGCGCAGGTGGTCTACTACTTCACGGCCGCCGTCGCGCTCGGCGCGCCACATCGTAAAACAGCGTTCACCGTGCCGACCGGCAATTTCGGTGACGTTTACGCCGGCTATGTCGCCTCGAAAATGGGCCTGCCGATCGACCGCCTGGTGGTCGCGACGAACGTCAACGACATTCTGGTGCGCACTTTGGCGACCGGCGACTACGAGATCCGCGACGTGATGGCGACGACGTCGCCGTCGATGGATATCCAGATCTCGTCGAATTTCGAGCGGTTGCTGTTTGAAACCTGCGGCCGCGATGCGCAAAAGGTGCGGGCGCTGATGGGCTCGC
>CAITEM010000354.1 GCA_903891395.1 uncultured Hyphomicrobiales bacterium
CGCCAGCACCGGGCCGACTTCGCAGGCGGCGGCGAACAATTCCGCGGTCTTGGCGCGAATCACCGCCAGATATTCGTCTTCGTTGGTCGCGGTGTTCTTGGCGGCGCCGAGTTGCATGACTTCGCCTTCGGCGATCACGGCGGCGGCGGTGGAGAGAATATCGAGGGCGTGCAGGCTGCCCACTTCGACCATCATCTTGAAGGCCTGGCCGAGCAGGAAGTCGCCGACCAAAACGCTGGCCTCGTTGCCCCAGACCATGCGGGCGGCGAGCTTGCCGCGCCGCATGTCGCTTTCGTCGACGACGTCGTCGTGCAGCAGTGTGGCGGTATGCATGAATTCGACAGCGGCAGCGAGCTTGATATGGCCTTCGCCCTGATAGCCGGCGATTCTCGCCATCGCCAACGTCAGCATCGGCCGCAGCCTTTTGCCGCCGGACGAGATCAGGTGGTTGGCCACCTCCGGGATCATGGTGACGTCGGAACCGGTGCGCGCCAGAATGGTCGCGTTGACCCGCGCCATATCGGGCGCGACCAGTTCGGTCAGGCGCTCGATTGATGCGGCATGCGGGTTTTCAAACGGAATAACGACGGCCAAAACGCAACTCCCGGACGGCAAAGACAAAGCAAGCATAGAAACGCTATGCTATTGCGGCAAGCGGTTTAGCGGGCGGCAGATCCCCGCATTTGAGGCAGATCAACCGGCAAGGGGCACCGTTTGGCGAAGAAAGTTTCCAACACCACCGCGCGTAAGCCCGGCGGCCGGTCCGCCGTGGACGTCGCGGCGTACAAGATCGCGGTGCTCGTGCCTTGCTACAACGAGGCGGCGGCGGTGGCCAAGGTGGTGAAGGATTTCCGCGCGGCGCTGCCCAGTGCCACGATTTTCGTGTTCGACAATAATTCGACCGACAACACCGCCGCGGCGGCCCGCGAGGCCGGCGCCGAAGTGTTCCAGGAGAAGCACCAGGGCAAGGGCTTCGTGGTGCGCCGGATGTTCACCGACATCGAGGCCGACATTTACGTTCTGGTCGACGGCGACGCCACCTACGACGCGCCGAGCGCGATGGCGATGATCCAGCGGCTGCTCATCGATCGTCTCGACATGGTGGTGGCGAACCGCATCGACACCGAGCAGGCCGCCTATCGCACCGGCCATCGCACCGGCAATATGCTGCTCACCGGTTCGGTCGCCTGGGTATTCGGGCCGGCGTTCAAGGACATGCTGTCCGGCTATCGGGTTTTCTCGCGCCGCTTCGTGAAATCTTTTCCAGTATTGTCTGGCGGCTTCGAGATCGAGACCGAACTCACCATCCATGCGCTCGAATTGGGTTTGCCCACCGCCGAGATCGATACGCCTTACTATGCGCGGCCGCAGGGCTCGGCGTCCAAGCTCAATACCTGGCGCGACGGCTTCCGAATTTTGCGCACCATTCTCGCGCTCTATCGTGCCGAGCGTCCGCTGATGTTCTTTGCCGTCATCGGACTTGTGCTGGCGATTGTCTCCATCGTCTTGGCGATCCCGATCTTCGTCACCTATGTCGAGACCGGACTGGTGCCGCGGCTGCCGACGGCCATTCTGTCAACCGGCCTGATGATGCTGGCGTCGCTGTCGGCCGCCGTGGGCCTGGTGCTCGACACGGTGACGCGCGGCCGCCGTGAAACCAAGCTGCTGGCGTATCTGTCGCACCGCGCGCCGGGCGAGGAAAGGCGCGCGTCATGAAAGAACTCGTCCGTACCAACGACATCGTCCTGGTTTCCGCGGTCGGCGCGCTGCTCGATGGCGCGAAAATCAGACATGTGGTGTTCGATCAGAACATGAGCGTGCTGGAAGGCTCGCTCGGCGTCCTGCCGCGCCGCGTGCTGGTGGCGGAAGACGATCTTGCCGCCGCGCGGCGTGTGCTGACCGACGCCGGGCTTGCCCATGAACTGCGTCCCGATGGTGGCTGAACCCGCCACGATGGAAACCACCGAAGACGCCGTGCTGGGCGGCCGCTTGCGGCTGCGGCAGCCCAAGCGCGGCCATCGTGTCGGGCACGATGCGATCCTGCTGGCGGCGGCGACTGGCGCGCGCACCGGTGAGCACGCCATCGACCTCGGCGCCGGCGTCGGCGCGGCAGGTTTGGCGCTGGCGGCGCGGGTCGATGGCCTCAAAGTGACGCTGGTCGAAATCGATGCCGCTTTGTGCGGACTGGCCGCCGGCAACGTGACGCTTAACGGCATGGGCGATCGGGTGCGGGTGGTGCAGGGCGACGTGGAGGATGGAGCGGGCCTTGCCGTGGCGGGCGTCGCCGCCGGCAGCGCCGACCGCATCTTGATGAACCCCCCGTTTCACGGCGCCGGGCGCCATCAGGCATCGCCGGACCCGGGACGGCGTCAGGCATATATCGCAGAGTCCGGACTTTTGGCACGCTGGACTGCCGCTGCGGCAAACCTGTTGCGGCCGCACGGCGTGCTGACCCTGATCTGGCGCGCCGACGGCCTTGCGGAGGTGCGGGAGGCGTTATCGGGCGGCTTCGGCAGCCTCGCGGAGCTGCCGGTGCTGCCGCGCGATGGCGCGCCCGCTATTCGCGTTCTGGTGCGGGCTGTGAAAGGCGGGCGGTCGCAGGAGAGCGCCTATCCGGCGCTGGTGCTCAACGATGCTCTCGGAAAGCCCACGGCGGCGGCCGAAGCCGTTCTGCGAGGCGGCGAAGCCTTGCCGATGGCGAGCGTTTAGCGGGGCCGGTTAAATCCGGCGCCGTGACGGCACGAATTCGCGCCAATTCCTGGCGACCAACTGGCTCCGGAGCCGGCGCAGATTCTCTTCGCTCAGGTGCGAAAGACCGATAACGCACGCGATCAACACGAAAAGAAGTGCCAGCTTGGGGTCCATCATCGGGCCTCTAATATGCGCCACGCCATTGTGGCATATACTGCATTGCAAAAAGCATTCCAAAGTTAAAAATTAGGCAAATTGAATGACTTCAGGGCAATATGCCGCAGAAATGTTGCGTTGCACCTACCGCATTACCGTGGCGGGGCAAGCGGGGTCCGCCGGCCGCCTCGGCACCGCCCAAGGCGTCGGCAGGCTGCCTAAGCCTTTGACTTGTCTTGGGGCAGTCCCTAGCTGACGATCATGGCTGGGGGCTCGACCGAACCAATGCCCGATCTTCTCAAGACGACGCGCGATGCACTTGGCCGTCTGGTGCCGGCGCGATTCCGCGCCGACATCCCGGTGGTACCCGTGGTGAGCCTGTCCGGCGTCATCGGCATGGGCACACCGCTGCGGCCCGGCCTGATGCTGTCGACCGTCGCGCGCGCGCTCGAGCGCGCCTTCGCCACCCGCAATGCCCGCGCCGTGGCGCTGGCGATCAATTCGCCCGGCGGCTCGCCGTCGCAATCGCACCTGATCATGCGCCGCATCCGGCAACTGGCCGACGAAAAGAATTTGCCCGTGCTGGCCTTCATCGAGGACGTCGGCGCCTCCGGCGGCTACATGCTGGCGTGCGCCGCCGACGAAATCATCTGCGACCAATATTCGATCGTCGGCTCGATCGGCGTGGTGGGCGGCTCGTTCGGCTTTCCCAAGCTGATGGAAAAGCTCGGCGTCGAGCGGCGGCTTTATACGTCGGGCGACAACAAGGTGATGCTTGATCCATTTCAGCCGGAAAAGCCGGAAGATGTGAAGCGCATCAAGGCCATCCAGAAAGAGATCCACGGCAATTTCATCGCGCTGGTGAAAGAGCGCCGCGGCGTCAAATTGAAGGGCGCCGACAAGACGCTGTTTTCCGGCGAATTCTGGACCGCCCAGACCGCGGTCGATTTCGGTCTGGCGGATTCGATCGGGGACATCCGCTCGGTGCTGCGAGCGCGTTATGGCGAGAAGGTCCGCACGCCGCTCGTGTCCGGCGACCGCAGCTTCTTTGGGCGGAAGCTGCCGGGCGTCAGCCTGGCGGATGCCTTTGGCGGCCGTGCCGGACTTGCCGGCGGACTTGCCGACGATCTGGTGTCGTCGCTGGAGGCCCGCGCGCTATGGTCGCAATACGGGCTGTAAACAACGATCTATAAACTGTGATTTCAGTGGGCCGCGAAATCGCCTAGATTGGGCGGCAAATTCGAGTCCATCAGCTCGTTTATGAGGAGCCGACGATGCCGCCACTTCTGCTGTCGCCGCTGGTCAAATGGTCGCTCGCCGCGTTGGGCGGGGCCAGGGTCGTGCACTGGGTGGTCAAGGAAGCGCGCCGGATCAACGAAGAGCTTGATGACGCCAGGCGCGTGAAGGTGAGGGTGACCGATCAGGAAAGGCGCCCGACTTTGCGGCGCGATCCGCGGACCGGCGAGTATCGTCCCTGGGCCTGAAGGCCCAAGGGCTTAGCGGGAATTGCGCGAACTGCCGCTGATCATGGGGCCGAAAAATAGGGCCGTCAGGGCAAATCCGATGATCTGAAGGGTCAGCATTGGGTTTCTCCGATGAAATTCTTTCGTTCTATAAGTTGGTCGCTGGGGTATCAGTTCCGGTTCAAAGGCCAATGAAACAAACCGTTAAACTTGCTGCGACTTGACCCCTTTGCGGGCCGCCGATAGGTTCGCGGCGCTTTCCCATTCGAAAATCAGTAATAAAATCATGGCTCAAGCTGCGGTTCCCGCCGAACTTCCCGCCGTTGGGCGGCCGCCGGACAACCTCGATCCGACGCGCTCCTTCCAGGGTCTCATTCTGGCATTGCAGCAATACTGGGCGGCGCGGGGCTGCGTCATTTTGCAGCCCTATGACATGGAAGTCGGCGCCGGAACTTTCCACCCGGCGACCACCCTGCGGGCGCTGGGGCCGAAGCCGTGGAACGCCGCCTATGTGCAGCCCTCGCGCCGGCCCAAGGATGGCCGCTACGGCGAGAACCCGAACCGGCTGCAGCACTACTACCAGTTCCAGGTGATCCTGAAGCCGTCGCCGCCGGACCTGCAGGACCTCTATCTCGGCTCGCTGAAAGCCATCGGCATCGATTCAGGCCTTCACGACATCCGCTTCGTCGAGGACGATTGGGAAAGCCCGACGCTCGGCGCCTGGGGCCTTGGCTGGGAATGTTGGTGCGACGGCATGGAAGTGTCGCAGTTCACTTACTTCCAGCAGGTCGCCGGTTTCGAATGCGCCCCGGTCGCCGGCGAACTCACCTACGGCCTTGAGCGTCTGGCGATGTACGTGCAGGGCGTCGAGCGCGTCTACGATCTGAATTTCAACGGCGCCAGCGGCGACAGCAAAGTCACCTACGGCGACGTGTTCCTGCAGGCCGAGCGCGAATATTCCAAACACAATTTCGAAGTCGCCGATACCGTCATGCTGTTCGAGCAGTTCAAGATGGCGGAAGCGGCCTGCCAGAAATATCTCGCCGCCGGTTGGCGCGACGGCGCGCGCGAGCGCCACGACATGGCGCTGCCGGCCTACGACCAGTGCATCAAGGCCAGTCACGTCTTCAATTTGCTCGACGCCCGCGGCGTCATCTCCGTGACTGAGCGGCAGAGCTACATTCTGCGCGTGCGCGAACTAGCGAAAGCGTGCGGCGAAGCCTGGCTCGCCACCGACGGCGGCGGCAAGGCGGCGTCTTGATCCTGCCCTGAGTGTTCGGAGCGCGTGTTTCCGCTACACTTCACCCTCCCCTGGAGGGGAGTACCGCTCGCTGCTTTCTTTTCCCCTCCCCCTTGTGGGGAGGGGTTAGGGGTGGGGGTCGACGTGACGCGATGACTGCGCGCGACACAGACGATGACCGTATCTGGGCGCCGACCGATCGGACAAAGTCGCCGCCGCAGCGGTCGTTCGCGCGGCGAATGCGGAAACTTCCTACCGAAGCCGAAAGAAAACTGTGGTGGCATTTGCGCCATCGTCTGGAAGTGGCGGGGTCACATTTTCGCAGACAGGTTCAGGTCGGGCCGTACATCGCCGACTTCCTCAGCCACAAGGCAAAGCTGATTATCGAGATTGATGGCGGCCAGCATGGTTCGCAGTCGGCGCAGGACGAAGCCCGTACGCGCCGTCTCGCAGCCGACGGTTATCGTGTGCTTCGCTTTTGGAACAACGACGTGTTGTCAAACATCGACGGCGTGCTGACTGTCATTCTTGACGCTATCCCAACGACCCCCACCCCCGACCCCTCCCCACAAGGGGGAGGGGAGAAGAAGCGCCGACCCTCCCCCTCCAGGGGAGGGTAGAGCAGCACAGCGCGGCAGGGCGTAAGCTTTTACCTTTCGTTGACCATCCCGATAACGCGGCCGGAACGGGTGCGCGGGACACGCCGTTGACCGTTGCTTGGACGCATTTGAGGTCAGCATGCAGAACAGCACGATGTTCGATGTCATCGCCGCCGAGAACGGCTGGATCGTTCGCTGCCACTCGGCGATTTATGGACGCTTCCGCACCCAGAGCGAGGCGTTCAACGCCGCTGTGGCGGAAGCCCGCAAGATCAAGGAAGCCGGACGGATGGTTCAGGTGCGCGTCTTGCGTGACGAGGTCTTTGAACCGGATCGCTATCTCAGTCTGCTGTAGCACCGATAACGGACCAGGCGTTCGCGCCGAAGGTCCGGCAGGGAAGGGCGATCAGACCGGCCGGTTGCGTCAAGCAGCCGGCCGTTTCGTTGGCGCCAGGGCGTGACAAGGCGGGCACTGCCTGCTACCTGCGGGCATCCTTGCGAGCCCCAACCGATGCCCGATTTGCTGCTTGAATTCTTTTCCGAGGAAATCCCGGCGCGCATGCAGGCGCGGGCGGCCGACGACCTGAAAAAGATGGTCACCGACCGTCTGGTCGCGGCGGGCCTCGTCTATGAGGGCGCCAAGGCCTTCGCGACGCCGCGCCGGCTGGCGCTGACGGTGCAAGGCGTGCCGGCGCAGCAGCCGGACGTGAAGGAAGAGCGCAAAGGCCCCAAGGTCGGCGCGCCCGAACAGGCCATTGCCGGTTTCCTGCGCGCCGCTGGATTGACCTCGATCGACCAGGCCAAGGTGCAGGCCGACAAGTAGGGCGAATTCTACGTAGCCGTCACCGAGAAGGCCGGCAAGCCGGCGCTCGACGTCATCGGCGAAATGCTGTCGGAGGTGGTGCGCACTTTTCCGTGGCCGAAGTCGATGCGCTGGGGCGCAGCGTCGGCCACGCCCGGCGCGTTGTCCTGGGTGCGGCCGCTGCATTCCATCATCGCGACCTTCGGTCCCGAGACCGAAGAACCGGAAATCGTGACGTTCGAGATCGGCGGCATCGTTGCGGGCGACACCACGCGCGGCCATCGTTTTCTCGCGCCCGGCGCGATCAAAGTGAAGCGCTTCGACGATTACGTCGCGCATCTCGAAGCGGCCAAGGTCGTGCTCGATCCGGCGCGGCGCATGGACATCATCCGCACCGACGCCAAGAACCTGGCGTTTGCGCAAGGCTTCGAACTGGTCGAGGACGAAGGCCTGCTCGCCGAAGTCGCCGGACTTGTCGAATGGCCGGTCGTGCTGATGGGCTCGTTCGACAAGGCCTTTCTCGACATTCCGGGCGAGGTGATCCGCGCCACCATCCGCACCAATCAGAAATGTTTCGTGCTGCGCGATCCGCAGACGGCGAAGCTAGTCAACAAATTCATTCTGGTCGCCAACATCGAGGCCAGCGACGGCGGCAAAGCCATCGTCGCCGGCAACGAGCGCGTTATCCGCGCGCGGCTGAGCGACGCCAAGTTTTTCTACGACACCGATCTCAAGATCAAGCTTGAAGACCGGCTGCCGAAGTTCGACGGTATCGTGTTCCACGAGAAGCTCGGCACGCAAGGGGAGCGCATCGCGCGCATCACGGCGCTGGCGAAAGAGCTGGCGCCGCTGGTCAAGGCCGATCCGGCGAAGGCCGAACGCGCCGCGCAATTGTGCAAAGCGGACTTGTTGACAGAAGTGGTCGGCGAATTCCCCGAGCTGCAAGGCTTGATGGGGAAGTATTACGCGCGAGAGCGGAATGAGCCCGAAGCAGTCGCTATGGCCTGCGAAGATCATTACAAGCCGGTCGGTCCGAAGGATAGCGTGCCGAGCGATCCGGTTTCAATTGCGGTCGCGCTGGCGGACAAGATCGACACGCTGGCTTTGTTTTGGTGGGCAAAGGAATTGCCCACTGGGTCAAAAGATCCGTATGCATTGCGCCGGGCTGCGCTCGGCATAATTCGTATTATTATTGACAACGAAATTCGCATTTCTCTGAAATGGGCTTTGCAGTTGCCAATGTGGGCAATGATTAGTGAGTGGGATAATCAATACAGTTCGGTGTTGTTGGTCTCTGACCTAGTGGATAGCGAAGAAGAAAACGAAGATGGTCAGAAATTTAAGGGTCGAACCTATTTGCATGTTCGCTCACCCGAAAGCCTGAGTGAATACTCACTACGTTCTCCATATGTGAATATCGCCTTTGTTAGGGGCGATGCGCAGGGATTCGAGGGATTTGAATTCGAAGAGTTTTTTGCTGACGCGCGGCTTGGCTTTGGTGACCCAAGCACGACGGTCTCTGGTCTGTTAAGCTTCTTCGCCGACCGCCTGAAAGTCCAACTGCGCGAGCAGGGCGCACGGCATGATCTCGTCGATGCTGTGTTCGCGCTCGAAGGTCAGGACGATCTGTTGATGATCGTCCGCCGCGTCGAGGCGCTCGGCAAATTCCTTGAAACCGACGACGGCAAGAATCTGCTGGCTGGCGTCAAGCGCGCGTCGAACATCCTCGGCATCGAGGAGAAGAAGGACAAGCGTAGCTTCGCAGGCACGCCGGATGCAGGCTTGCTCAAGTTGCCGGAGGAAAAGGCGCTTGCGGCTGCTGTTGCCGCCGCCAAGCAGGAAGCCTCTGCCGCCGTTGCCAAGGAAGATTTCGCCGGCGCCATGGGCGCCATCGCCAAGCTGCGGCCGACGGTCGACGCCTTTTTCGACAAGGTGAAGGTCAACGACGACGACAAGGCGGTGCGCGAAAACCG
>CAITEM010000355.1 GCA_903891395.1 uncultured Hyphomicrobiales bacterium
AAGATGGCTTTCATCATCCGGCACACGTCGGGCATCGTCTGCGCCCCGCTCGGCGGCGAACTCGCGCGCAAGCTGCACCTTGATCCGATGGTGGCGGAAAACGACGCGCCGCTCGGCACCGCCTTTACCGTTACCGTGGACGTCAAGCACGGGCTGACGACCGGCATCTCGGCGGAGGAGCGCACCAACACCGTGCGCGCGCTCGCCAATGACACTTCCGGCGCGTCTGACTTCGTGCGCCCCGGCCATGTGTTTCCGCTGGTCGCGCGCGAAGGCGGCGTGCTGATGCGCTCAGGTCATACCGAAGCCTGCGTCGATCTCTGCCGCCTGGCCGGTCTGCCGCCGGTCGGCGTCCTGTCCGAACTGATGAAGGACGACGGCACCGTGATGCGCGGGCCGGACGTCGCGGCCTTTGCCGACAAGCACAAACTGGCGCAGGTCTCGATCGCTGAATTGATCGCCTATCGTCAGAGCCGCGACAAATTGGTCGAGCGCGTCTCCGAATTCCAGCTCGGCTCTGACATCGGGCAGCTCAAGGGCTATGCCTATGTCACGCCGTTCGACCGCGTGCATCACATGGCCTTCGTCTACGGCGATGTCGGCGACGGCAAGAACGTCCCGGCGCGCCTGCATCGGGCCGACGTGATCGGCGATGTGTTCGGCGGCGGAAAATCGATCCGCGCCGCGCTGGCGCGGTTCAAGGCAGAGGGCCGTGGCGTCATCGTCTATCTGCGCGACGGAACCGCGGGTGTTCCGGTGGTCGTGCCGCAGGAAGCCGGCACCGAGGCAGCGCGGACCAAGCAGTGGCGCGAAGTCGGTCTCGGCGCGCAAATTCTCAAAGACCTCGGTATTTCCTCGATCAAACTGCTGTCGTCGAGCAAACGCACTTATGTCGGCCTTGGCGGTTTCGGCATCGAGATCGCGGCCACCGAAACGCTGGATAGCTGAACGCATAAGTCGTGCGCCGGGCTTTTTTTCGCCTGCGCCCTGTGCCACGCTTTGCCGATGAGGCGACACGGTCTCACCAAGGTCATCGCCGGTGCCGTTGCGGCCGCGGGCTTCGCGCTCGCCGCCGCCTGGGCCGCGCCCTACGCGCCGAAATTTGCCGACAAGAGCCCTGGCGCCCTCCCGGTCGACGTCGAACTGGTAATCGCGGTCGACGTGTCTTACTCGATGGACCCGGAAGAGCAGGCGCTGCAGCGCGAAGGCTACATCACGGCGTTGACGTCGAAGGAGTTTCTCCGTGCGCTGCGTGAAGGCCCCAACGGCAAGATCGCCGTCACTTATTTCGAATGGGCGGGGCAGAGCGACCAGAAGGTCGTGATGCCATGGCGGCTGATTGACGGGCCTGAAGCGGCCGACGCGGTGGCGGCGGAAATTGCGCGCGCGCCCTATCGCCGCGCCTCGCGCACCTCGATTTCCGGTGCGCTGCAATTTGCCAAGCCGCTGTTCGACAACAGCGGCTATCGCGGGCTGCGCCGCGTCATCGACGTCTCCGGCGATGGCGCCAACAATAACGGCCCGCTGGTGGTGCCGACACGTGACGACGTGCTGGCCGCCGGCATTACCATCAACGGCCTGCCGATCATGCTGAAGCGGCCCAACATCGCCAGCATCGATATCGAAAATCTCGACGTCTATTACGAGGACTGTGTGATCGGCGGCCCCGGCGCGTTCGTCGTGCCGATCCGCGAGCGCGAGAAGTTCATCGAGGCGACGCGGACTAAACTGGTGCTGGAAGTCGCCGGCCGGCAGCCGGAAGAGCGCGTCATTCCGGTGTCATCCGAGGCGCCGCGCGTCTCCTGTACCATCGGCGAGAAGATGTGGCGCGACCGCTGGGGCGGCGGCATCGATTTTCAGTAAGCCGTCACCCTGAGGTGGCCGCGCGAAGCGTGGCCTCGAAGGCGACGGCGCGGGTATGTCATCCTTCGAGGCTCGCTTCGCTCGCACCTCAGGATGCCGAACTAGCGCTCGAACGTCGCCACCAGTTCGACGTGGAACGAATAGCGAAACTGGTCGATCGGCGTGACGCCGGCGAGCTTGTAGCCGGCATCGACCAGAATGCGTGCGTCGCGCGCGAACGTCGTGGCGTCGCACGACACCGCGACGATTTTCGGCACCTTGCTCTTGGCCAGTTCGCGCACCTGCGCTTCGGCGCCCTGGCGCGGTGGATCGAACACCACGGCGTCGAAGTTCTTGAGCTCCGTCGCCATCAACGGCCGGCGGAACAGGTCGCGCGTTTGCGCTTCCACCTGCTTCAATCCCGATGTGGTCGTGGCCGCGCGCTCCAGCGCCTTGATGGCGGGGCCTTCATTGTCGACGGCGGTTACGCGGGATTTTTCAGCCAACCGCAAAGCGAAGGTGCCGATACCGGAAAACAGATCCGCGACGCGCTTCGGCGTGCCGACATGGTCGAGGACCAGCTTCGCCAAAGCCGCTTCGCCTTCGGCGGTGGCTTGCAGGAATGCGCCGGGCGGCAGCGGCACGTGCGCCTTGCCGATTCGCAAGGTCGGTTGCGAGCCTTGAGCAACCAGTTCGCCGTGACGCGTCAGCCGCGCCAGCCGGTGCTTGGCGACAAGAGTGGCCAGAATGCCGGTGCGCTGCGAGGTCAGCGGCCCCGAGCCGCGCACATCCATGTCGATGCCGGAATCGGTCGCCGTGACGTGGATGTCGAGCGGCTTGTCGGTGGCTTTCAGAATCTCTGCAATGGCCCAGGCGGCTTCGACGGCGCCGTCGAGGCCTTTGCTCAGTACCGGGCAGCGGTCGATGGCGACGATGTGATGGGCCCGTGGCGCCGCGAAGCCGACTTCCAAGAGATTACCTTGGCCGCGCCGCGCATGCAGCACCGCGCGGCGGCGGCCCTGGCCGTGCGCGTCGATAAGCGTGTTGACCGGAGCCAGCAAATTGGCGTGCGCCAGCGCCTCGACGACCAGTTCGCGTTTCCAGAGGTGATACTCGGGCAGCGACCAATGCTGCATGGCGCAGCCGCCGCAAATGCCGAAATGCTTACAGATCGGCGTCTCGCGCTCGTGACTCGGCCTGTCGATGTGAAGAAGATGCCGCCGGTCGGGATGTCCGGCGACAGCATCAACGGTAACGATTTCGCCGGGCAGGGTGTAGGGCACGAAAACCGGCCCGATATTGGTGTCGGCGACGCCATCGCCGCGATGGCCGAGGCGGGCGATGGTCAGTTGTTCGGTCATGCACGGTGTCTATCGCAGGAGTGCGACAGGCCGCAACGCTTCATCCGCCGTGTCCCGGCGGCGCCGGCATATAGCCGCGGTTGGTCAGGACGTTGAAACGCCAGACCAGCAGCAGCGCATAGACGCCCAATCCCAGCGAAAAGCCGGTCCAGACGCCGGATGCGCCCCATCCCGCCGGAAACGCCAGGGTGTATGACGCGGTGAAACCGAACAGCCAGAAGCTGACGGCCGCAAAGAGCATCGGAATCCGGGTGTCGTTGAGTCCGCGCAAGGCGCCGGCGGTAATCGTCTGGATGCCGTCGACCACGAAGAAGGTCGCCCCGACGGCGAGCAAGGTGGCCGCGAGCGTCACCGTCGCGTTGCTCTCGGCCGTGCCGGTGCCGAGATACAGCAGCGGGATCGTGTGCCGGAACGTAACGATGAGCAGCACCATCACCGCCATGAAGATCGCGCCCAATCCGATCGCGGCGAAGCCGGCGCGCCTTGTGCCCGCGCTATCGTTACGCCCGACCGCGTGGCCGACCCGCACGGTGGCCGCCATCGAAATGCCGAACGGCACCATGAAGAGGATCGCGGCGGTCTGCAAAGCGATCTGGTGCGCCGCCAGCGCGCTGGTGCCGATCCAGCCCATCAGAATGGCGGCGCTGGCGAACAGACCGTATTCCAGCAGGAACGCGGCCGAAATCGGTCCTCCGACCGTGATCAGGCGCCACAGCAGTTTCCAGTCCGCACGCCAGAAGCGGTTGAGCACGCGGTACTTCTTGAACGGCCGTTGCGTGTAGGCGATCCAGAATCCCGCGATGCACATGGCCGTATTGATGAGCGTGGTCGCGGTGCCCGCACCCAACAGCTCAAGCCGCGGCAAGCCGAAGGCGCCGTAGATGAAGGCATAGGCAAGCAACACGTTGAGCGGGATCGCGGCAAGCGTGATCCACAGCGCAGGCGCCGGCCGGTTCACGGCGCTCATGAAGCCGCGCAAGGCAATGAACCACCAGGCCGGAATCATCGACCAGCTCAGCGGCAGAAGATATTGACTCGCGAGGCGCGCGCTGTCGCGGTCCTGGCCCAGCGCCAGGAGCAGGCTCTCGCCGCTGTGCTGGATGAGGACCAGCGGCACGCCGGCCATGACCGATACCCAGAGACCGACGCGCAACGCGCGGCGCACCATGCGCGGCTCGTGCGCGCCGAAGGCTTGCGCCGCCAGCGGCGCGACGGCGGACACCAGGCCCATGCCGAGCATGAAGCCGGCAAACAGAATCGTCTGGCCGAGGGCGGCGGCGGCGATCGCGTTGTCGCCAAGATGCCCGATCAGGACGAGGTCGCTGGTCATCATCGCCACTTGCCCGAGTTGCGTCAGCGCAATCGGCAAGGCGAGCTTGACCGTGCCGATCAGTTCGGCGCGCCAAAGGCCTCTGGTCCGCAGCGCGGCGGCGATGTGCGTGTTCAGGATGGTCATGCGGAGAGACCTTAGCGCGGGTTGTGGCGAGACCAAGGCCCGGGGTGTCGCAGCCGGAACATCTATCAGAAGCGATCATCGATTGATCGCCCACCAAGATGAATGGCGTTAACGATTTTCGGCGCCGAGCAGGAATTCGGCGTTGCCGTCACCGCCGGTGATGGGGGACGGCTCGATACCGAGAATGCGCCAGCCGAGCGACGTAACAAATGCGGATATGTCATCGCACACCGCGGCCTGCACGGCCGAGTCGCGTACGATGCCGCGTTTCAACGCCGCACGGCCGGCTTCGAATTGCGGCTTGATCAGCGCCACGAGTTGCGCCGGTGTTTTTGCCGACGCGATAGCGGCCGGCAGCACCAGCTTCAACGAGATGAAGCTGACGTCGATCACGATAAGATCGGGCGGGTCGCCGAGCCGTGCGGGGGACAGCGTGCGGATGTCTGTTTCCTCAAGCGAGACGATCTCGGCCCGCGATCGCAGGCTGGCGTGCAGTTGTCCCTGTCCAACATCGACGGCGGTGATGCGCTTGGCGCCGCGCTCCAGGAGGACCTGCGTAAAGCCGCCGGTCGAGGCGCCGACATCGAGGCAAATCCGGCCGCGCGGGTCGAAACCGAAATGGTCGAGCGCCGCCGCAAGTTTCAGGCCGGCGCGGGACACATGCGGGTAGGCGGCGGTCGCCTGTAGAACCGCGTCGGCGGCGATGATTTCCGACGCCTTGCGCACGGGCACGTCGTTGGCGCGTACCAGTCCTGCCTCGATGGCAGCCTGCGCCTTGGCGCGGCTCTCGAACAGACCGCGTTCGACCAGCAGCCGATCGGCGCGTTGGCGTGTCGTCATCGCTTGGCTACGGGGCGGCGGGAACCAGTTCTACACAAAATTGTTATCGCCATCGTTGAAGTGAAACAATTTTCAGGAGCCACCATGCCACAAAAATATTCCAAGGGCGCCTCGAAGTATGTCGAGCGCGCGATGAAGAAGCGCAAGAAGGGCACGCTCAAGAGCGGCGGCAGTGGCCGAAAGGTCAAAAGCAAGAAGCAGGCGATCGCGATCGGACTTTCGGAAGCCCGTAAGAAAGGCAAGAAAGTGCCGCGCAAGAAGCGGCAGTAGGTCAAGCCAGCTTCACGGTCTCGTCCGCGGCGTGCTTGCCGAGCGCTTCGAAAACTTTGCTGACGATGCCGGCGGCGTCGAGACCGGCCTTGGCGTACATTGCGGTCGGTGTGTCCTGATCCTGGAAGACGTCGGGCAGCACCATGCTGCGCACCTTGCAGCCGGCGTCGAGCACGCCGTTCTCCGCCAGCGCCTGCAACACAAACGAGCCGAAGCCGCCGATTGAGCCTTCTTCGATGGTGACCAGCACCTCGTGCTCGCGGGCAAGCTTCAAAACCAGTTCGAGATCAAGTGGCTTGGCAAAGCGCGCGTCGGCGACCGTGGTGGACAGCCCAAGTGCCGCCAGCTCATCGGCGGCCTTCAGGCATTCGCCGAGCCGCGCCCCGAACGAAAGCAGAGCCACTTTGTGGCCTTCGCGCACGATGCGGCCTTTGCCGATCTCGAGCGCTTTGCCTTCGGCCGGCATCGTGACGCCAAGGCCTTCGCCGCGCGGATAACGCAAAGCCGACGGGCGGTCGTGGATCGCGACTTGCGTCGCGACCATATTCACCAGTTCGGATTCGTCCGCCGCGGCCATGATGACGAAGCCGGGGAGGCAGCCCAGATAGGCCACGTCGAACGAACCGGCGTGGGTCGGACCGTCGGCGCCGACCAGGCCGGCGCGATCAATGGCAAAGCGCACCGGCAGTTTCTGGATCGCAACGTCGTGCACGATCTGGTCATAGGCGCGCTGCAGGAAGGTCGAGTAGATGGTGACGAACGGTTTGAAGCCCTGCGTCGCCAGCCCTGCGGCGAAGGTCACCGCATGCTGCTCGGCAATGCCGACGTCAAAGCAGCGGGTGGGAAATTCTTTTTCGAACAGATCGAGCCCAGTGCCGGACGGCATAGCCGCGGTGATGGCGACGATCTTGTCGTCCTTGCGCGCTTCCTTGATCAGGCTCTCGGCGAACACCTTGGTGTATTGCGGGGCGCCGCCTTTGGACTTTGCCTGCGTGCCGGTGGCGACGTCGAATTTGACCACGCCGTGATATTTGTCGGCGGAGGTTTCAGCGGGTGCGTATCCTTTGCCCTTCTGCGTGACGACGTGCACCAGAATGGGGCCGATCTCGGCGTCGCGGACGTTGCGCAGGATCGGCAGCAGGTGATCAAGATTATGGCCATCGATCGGCCCGCAATAATAGAAGCCGAGTTCCTCGAACAGCGTGCCGCCCATGACATAGCCGCGGGCATGCTCGACCGCACGGGTGATGGCACGGTCCCAACTCTTCGGCAGATGTTCGGTGAGTTGCTTACCGACGTCGCGCAGCTTCAGGAACGTGCGGCCGGAGCCAAGCCGCAGCAAATAAGCCGACATGGCGCCGACCGGTGGCGCGATCGACATGTCATTATCATTGAGGATTACAATGAGGCGCTCGTTACGCGCACCGGCATTGTTCATCGCCTCATAGGCCATGCCGGCCGACATCGCGCCATCGCCGATCACGGCGACGACGTTGTTCTTTTTGCCCTCGAGATCGCGCGCCACCGCCATGCCGAGCGCGGCGGAAATCGAAGTTGACGAATGCGCGGCCCCGAACGGGTCGTATTCGCTCTCAGCGCTCTTGGTGAAGCCGGACAGTCCACCGCCCTGACGCAAGGTGCGGATGCGTTCGCGTCGGCCGGTCAAAATCTTGTGCGGATAAGCCTGATGCCCGACGTCCCAGATGATCTTGTCGGCGGGGGCGTCGAACACGGCATGCAGCGCAACCGTAAGCTCAACCACGCCGAGGCCGGCGCCGAGATGGCCGCCCGTATTGGCGACGGCATCGATGGTCTCGGTCCGCAACTCGTCGGCAAGCTGCGCCAACTGTTCGGCCGACAGGTTTTTCATGTCGATCGGCAGATGGATGCGGTCGAGCAGCGGTGTTTTGGAAGGCTCGGACAAAAGCTACTCCACGGCGCGGGGCGCCGGCTGCGTAAAAGCGTCATAAAGGCTTACACCAGCGGGGTAAGCCGGGCAATTCAGGGCCAAAAAGGTTCCAAATAGCCCGATGGGCTGTGATCGCGCACCCCGAAGCGGCTAATCGACGTCGAGCGGCTCGCTGCCGGTCGGCTTGCCGGAGGCGTCGAGAGTGATCTTTTCCACCCGGGCTTCGGCCTGACGCAACAGTTCCTCGCAGCGTGCCTTCAACGCCTCGCCGCGCTCGTAAATCTCGACCGATTTCTCAAGCGGTACTTTGCCGGCCTCAAGCTCTTTCACGATCGATTCCAATTCCTCGATCGCCCGTTCGAAGGCCATTTTTTTGATATCGGTATTAGGCGTGTCGGCCATAACGGCTTCCCAAGGATGAGAGCTTGTGCCGCCCTGAGATGGCGGAGTTGGGCCTCATCGTCAACCGCCCGTCCATTTGCGGTGGATTTCGACCATCGCCAGGATCAAACCCCGGGGCAGAAGCCGCGGCAGCAGCGTCAAAATTCGGTTCGGGCCGCCCGGCACCACGACGCGATGACCGTCCATGAAGCCCCGGTAGCCGTCGTTCGCGACCCGCTCCGCCGAGCGGCTCAGGAACGCCGGAAAATAATCGTGCGGCACCCCGGCGCGGTCGTTGAATTCGGTATCGACGGGCCCGGGGCATAGCGCGCAGACCCGCACGCCGTCGCTTTTCAACTCCTCGTGCATCGCCTCGGTGAACGAGAGCAGATAGGCCTTGCTGGCGTGATAGACGGCCATGCCGGGGCCGGGCAGGAAGCTCGCGATCGAGGCGACATTGAGAATGCCGCCACGATGCCGCTTGATTGAATCGAGCCAGCGCAGTGACAGGTCGGTCGTTGCCTTTATATTGAGATCGACGATGGTCAATTGTCCGTCGCGGTCGATGTCGGCCGCTTCGCCGAGCATGCCGAAACCGGCATTGTTGACCACGATCGCTGGCTCGAGACCCGCGACGCTCAAAGCTTCGGCGAGCCGCGCCGGTCCATCGGGCGATCCAAGGTCGGCGGTGATAGTCGTCGGCCGCGCATGGCCCGCGGCGGCGATTTCATCGGCCAGCGCGGCAAGCTGCACCCCGCGCCGCGCGGTCAGTACCAATGCATGACCGTTCCGTGCAAAGACGCGCGCGAGCGCAGCCCCTATACCGGCGGATGCGCCGGTGATGAGGCATACGGGTTGAAGAGAGGGCGGTACGGGTGACATAAGACGATGAATGCTCGACAATGACACATAACGCAATGAGGGTGGATTCGTTTGACCGATCTTAAAGATAAAATCGTGCTGGTCACCGGCGCGGGCGGCGCTATCGGCAGCGCCGTCGTGGCCGCGATCCGCGGCGCCGGCGGCACCGCGATTGCGACCGATCTCGCCGCCGGCAAGGGCGCCGACAGGCCGCTCGACGTCACGTTGGAATCCGACTGGCAGCGCGCCGTAGCTGAGGTTGAAAGTCAGCACGGCCGACTCGACGGCTTGGTGAACGCCGCCGGTATCGCCATCGTCGGCAGCATCGAGAAGACCGACTTCGCCACTTGGAAGCGCGTCATCTCGGTCAATCTCGACGGCACGTTTCTCGGCTGCAAATACGCGTTTCCGCTGCTACGCAAAAAAGGCGGTGCCATCGTTAATCTGTCGTCTGTGCTGGCGCTGGTCGGCAGTTCGAATCTGACCGCCTACAATGCGTCGAAGGGTGGCGTGTCGCTGCTGACGAAATCAGTGGCCCTCAACGGCGCCCGCTACCGGCCAACGGTCCGCTGCAACGCCGTGTGCCCCGCCTTCATCGAAGGCGCGATGGTGGATGGCATCGCCGACGGCACAAAAAATCCCCAAGCCATTCATCAGCGTCTGATCAGCGACATTCCGATCGGCCGGCTCGGCCAGCCGGAAGAAGTTGCCAAGCTCTGCGTCTATCTGTTGTCGGACGATGCGTCGTTCATCACCGGCGCCGATTTCCCGATCGACGGTGGCTTGACGGCGAAGTAGTTCGTCATTCCTAAGCGCGCCGATACGCGCCATCCCGGAATGACAGCTACCCGCGCATCAGCGCCGTGACGTGTGCGGCGGCCGAGCGCGACAGACCTTGCAGGTCGTAGCCGCCTTCCAGCATCGAAACGATGCGGCCTTGCGCGCTGTCGTCGGCGATGTCCATCAGCTTTTTGGTAATCCAGGTGTAGTCCGCTTCGACCAGATTGAGGTTGGCCAGCGGGTCGCGGGTGTGGGCGTCGAAGCCGGCCGAGAGAATCAATAGTTCCGGCTTGAACTCGCGCAGGCGCGGAAAAATCGCGACCTCGTAGGCTTCGCGGAACGCGTCGCCGCCGTCGCCCGCGCGCAAAGGCGCGTTGACGACGGTGTCGTGCTCGCCGCGCTCGCCCAACGCGCCGGTGCCGGGGAACAGCGGCATTTCGTGGGTCGAGCAATACATGACGGTGTCGTCGGCCCAGAAAATGTCCTGCGAGCCGTTGCCATGATGCACGTCGAAATCGACAATGGCCGCGCGCTCGATGCCGTATTTGCTTTGCGCATATCGCGCCGCGATCGCGACGCTGTTGAAAAAACAAAATCCCATCGGCCGTGAAGTCTCGGCGTGGTGACCGGGTGGACGCACCGCCACGAAGGCGTTCGACGCCCTCTGGTTCATCACTTCATCGACCGCCAGCACGCCGCCGCCGACCGCACGCATCGCGGCTTCCAAACTGCCGGACGACATCGAGGTGTCGGCATCGAGCCTGATCATGCCTTCGCCTTCCGATGGCGACGCCTCGCGAATTGCCTCGATGTATTCCATCGGGTGGACCAGCGAGATGATCTCCTGCGGCGCCATAGGCGCCTGCTCGCGGGCGAGCATCTGGAACCGCTCGTCAGCCAGTGCTTCCTCGACCACGCGCAGGCGGTCCGGTCGCTCCGGATGGCCCGGCGGGGTCAGGTGATTGAGACAGGCGGGGTGGGAGATGAGGAGCGTGGACATTGGCGAGTTCTAACGTGTCGGTGACGGGCGGCGCAAATGGCCTGCGGCTTTGCCGTCTCCTGGAAGGGAGGGTGAAGGAGAAAGAGTTAAGCCAGCTTTTTCAGACTCACGTCCGGCGGCGGCGGAATGTCGTCCGGCACGAAGAAATCGACCTGCAACGGCTGGCTCGGATTGACGCGGTACTGGTCGAAGTCGGTGACGCCTTCGCCGGCGAGGAACGTGTCGTCGATCAGGAAATTGCCGCTGAACGTCCTCGGCTTCTGGAAGATGCGATAGGCGGCCTCGGCCAGAATGGCCGGCGTGCGTGACATATTCATGAGTGCATCGCCGCCGAGCAAGTTCTTCACCGCGGCGGTGGCGATGGTGGTGCGCGGCCACAGCGCGTTGACCGCGATCTTGCCGCGCTGCTCGCCGGCCAGGCCCAGCACCACAAGGCTCATGCCGAACTTCGCCATCGCATAACCGGTCGCCGGCGCGAACCATTTCTCTTTCATGTCGAGCGGTGGCGACAGCATGAGAATGTGCGGGTTGGCGGACTTGGCGAGATGCGGCAGCGCATATTTCGACACCATGAAGGTGCCGCGCGCATTGATGCCGTTCATCAGGTCATAGCGCTTCATATCGGTGGCGGCGACCTGGGTGAGCTGGATGGCGCTGGCGTTGTTCACCACGATGTCGAGGCCGCCGAAATGCGCGGCGGTCTGGTCGAGCGCGTCCTTCACCATGGTTTCGTCGCGAACGTCGACCGCCAGCGCCAGCGCGCGACCGCCGGCCTTTTCGATCTCGGCGGCGGCGGTATGGATGGTGCCTTCCAGCTTGGGATGCGGATCGACCGTCTTGGCGGCAATCGCCACGTTGGCGCCGTCGGCGGCGGCTTTCAACGCAATCGCGAGGCCGATACCGCGCGAGCCGCCGGTGATGAAGAGGGTCTTGCCGGCAAGCGGCTTGGCTAGTGTCATGTTTGTGCCCTCTTAAAAAGAAACCCGGTATTCTTAAGTAGGCCGCAAGCGATAACACAGCCGCGCTCCCGATGCGCGCCACGAGGCAACAAAATGCAGCTTTCCGGTATCCACCATCTCACGGCCGTGTCCGCCGACGCCCCCGGCAACGTCAAATTCTACACCAAGCTGTTGGGCCTGCGCATGGTCAAGAAGACCGTGAACCAGGACGACGTCTCGGCCTATCACCTGTTTTATGCCGACGGCGTGGCTTCGCCCGGCAGCGACATCACCTTTTTCGACTTTCCCACCGGGCCGGAAAAGCACGGCAACAACACCATCACGCGCACCGGCTTTCGCGTCGCCGGCGAGGCGACGCTGAAATGGTGGCATGAGCGCCTGACGAAGGCCGCAGTGAAGGTCGGCGATGTCGCCGAAATCGACGGCCGCCTGACCTTGCCTTTCGAGGACCCGGAAGGCCAGCGCCTCATGCTGGTCGACGACGGCGGCAAGGGCACGTCGAACCCGTGGGACAAGAGCGCCGTACCGGCCGAGCATCAGATCCGCGGCCTCGGTCCCATCGTCATGACGGTGCCGGAACTGCGGTTGACCGATCTAGTGCTGACCGAAGTCATGAACATGAAGAAGGTGCGTGAGTATCCGCATCCGGAATCCAAGGGCGACGGCGTCCACGTCTATCAGATGGGCGAGGGCGGGCCCGCGGCGGAGCTGCACGTCGCGGTGCGGCCTAATCTCGCGCCGGCACATCCGGGCGCTGGCGGCGTGCACCACGTCGCGTTTCGTACGCCGGACGCCGATTACGAAGCTTGGGCGGAGCGGTTGAAAGAAATGCGCATCCCGAACAGCGGCAAGGTCGATCGCTTCTGGTTTCACTCGCTGTATTTCCGCGAACCGAACGGCATTCTTTTCGAGATCGCTAGCGACGGTCCCGGTTTTGCCGTGGACGAGCCGCTCGACAAACTCGGCGAGACGCTGGTACTGCCGCCGTTCCTGGAAGGCGACCGCAAGGAGATTGAGGCCGGCCTCAAGCCCCTGTAACGTCCGGAGCATGCCTCAGCCCCAGATCATCACCCTCGAAGAACATTTCACATCGCCGAAACTCAAGGCGCTGCGGGGCGAGAAGGACTCACCCGTTCAACGCAAGCTGGACGATCTCGGCGAGCTGCGCATCGCCGAGATGGACGCGGCCGGCATCGATCTACAGGTGATTTCCGAGAATAACCCGGCGACGCAAAATCTCGACGCCGAGACTGCAGTAAAGCTGGCGCGCGAGTCGAACGACATCTTGCACGAAGCGGTAAGGGCGCATCCGACGCGCTTTGCCGCCTTTGCCACCTTGCCGACGCCGGATCCGAAGGCTGCCGCGGCCGAACTCGAACGTTGTATCGACAAACTCGGCTTCAAGGGCGCCATGATCATGGGGTTGACCCATGGCCGCTTCATGGACGACAGGCAGTTTTGGCCGATCTTCGA
Source organism: uncultured Hyphomicrobiales bacterium (assembly GCA_903891395.1). GTDB lineage: Bacteria > Pseudomonadota > Alphaproteobacteria > Rhizobiales > Xanthobacteraceae > Pseudolabrys. The sequence goes on from CAITEM010000355.1 coordinate 13,133, forward strand.
GCGCGCCGCCAAGCTTGACGTGCCGGTGTATATTCACCCGACGCCGCCGATGCAGGTGGTGCAGGACGCCTGGTTCAAGGAATATCCGGCGCTGGCGGTGGCACCGCTCGGCTTCACGCTTGAGACTTTGACGCACACCGTGCGGCTCGTGGTCAGCGGCCTGTTCGATGAATTCCCCTCCCTCAAGATCATCGTCGGGCATCTCGGCGAGACCATGCCGTATCTGATGTGGCGGACGAATTACCTGGTGACGGAGCGCATGAAGATGCCGCGCGCTTTCGCCGATTATTACCGCGAACATTTCTGGCTGACGACCAGCGGCTCGTTTTCCGATCCGGCGCTGACCTGCGCCATCGCCGAAATGGGCGTCGGCCGCATTCTGTTTTCGGTCGACTGGCCGTTCATGCCGAATGTGCCGGGCAGGCAATGGCTGGACGCCGCGCCGCTCGCCGAACAGGATCGCGCATTGATCTTCGGCGGCAATGCGCGCAAATTGCTGAAAATATAAACCTGAGCGCAGTCGTTCAGCGCTTGCGCGTCATGAAGGCCGTGAAAGCGGCCTGCGCTTCGGCCGATTGCAGCCGCGCCTTGAATTCCTCGGCCTCTTCGTCGACGCGCGCCACGATTTCGTCAAGCACGCCGCGCATGAGGCGGCGCGACGCGAGCACGGCTTGCGGCGGCAGGGCAGAGATGTGCCGCGCGGCTTTCATGGCGTCGGCTTCGACGGTGTCAGGGGCTGCTATCACGTTGATCAGGCCCGCGGCTTTGGCCTCATCGGCGTTCAACGGCTTGCCCATTACCAGCAGCGAGAAGGCGCGTGCGTGACCCATCAGCCGCGCTGCGATCAAGCTGGAGGCCGCTTCGGGCACCAGACCGAGGCTGACAAAAGGTGTCGAAAACTTCGCTTCGGTGCTGGCAACGATGTGATCGCAATGCATCAGCATGGTGGTGCCGACACCGACGGCATTGCCCTGGACGGCGGCGACCAGCGGCATTTCACAGCGCGCCAGCGCTTTGAGAAAGCGCAGGATCGGTACGCCCAATGCGCCGCCGCTCATCGCCGCCTGAAGGAAATCGCCGATGTCGTTGCCGGCGCAGAACACCGTCGGCGCGCCGCCGATCAGCAGGCAGCGGATATCGGCCGCCGGCGCCGTTTCAATCCCTTCCGCCATGGTGTCGTACATCGCCATGGTCAGCGCATTCTTTTTCTCCGGCCGGTTCATGCGAATGGTGCGAACCGGGCCGTCGTCGGTGACGGTGACGAGATCGGTCATGCCATTTTTTCCTTGCGCATGATCTTATCCGAAAACCGGTTCCCACTTTTCGGGATCATGCGCTACCCAATCCCCAGCGCCTTGAGCTTGCGATGTAGTGCCGAGCGTTCCATGCCGACG
>CAITEM010000356.1 GCA_903891395.1 uncultured Hyphomicrobiales bacterium
CCCTGCGAGGTCAGCACGTCAACCTGCCGCAGCTTCGTGACGATCTCTTCAGCCGTGTGTCTCTTCCTTGGCATTCTTCAGTCCTCCATCAGGCCATAAGCCATACATCAGGGAGGACCACTTCTCAGGGGGCAGACCACCGAGCTTAAAATCTTTTTTGAATCTATGGTCTGATTTGAGCGAGAGATAAACTTGTAGGCCATCGCGCGTGTAGTCATTTGGCTTTTTGATAAATGCCTTAAACTGTTTTACCGCAGCGCCGACAATTCCGAACGCTTGGGACTTTCTCTTTTCGTAATCGGCCGTCGCCTGAAACATTGTCGCTTTTAAGATGACCTCTCTGACGCCTTGAGCGTGCAACATTTTAAGTTTGCTTACATCCGCGACTTTCTTGAGATCGAACTTGTCCGAATCTTTTCGGACGCCAGCCTTTTTGAAAAAATCGTAGAGGAACGTAGTGATCGCGGCATCCCGAAGCCCAGTCGTACACAAGCACATATGATCGTGGCGAACGAACAGAAAGGCATCACCATCCAGCCATTCGCCATCCGCAGGCGGCTTGGCGACGGTCAAATCTAATTCCGAATCACCTGGCGCTGCTTTGGGCACCACCGATGCAAACTCTCCCGGAGTGTCCACGGTGATATGCAGAAATATTCCACCTGATGGGCCATCTTTAGAATTGAGACTTTTCTTTTCTTGGCCGTATTGTGCAATCGTTCGTTCATCGATCGTTTTTAGAGTTTTGTGAGCTTCCTTCAGGCATTTTTCGAGCGTCAAGCCGTGGGCTCCATCAAGCCATACTGCTCGACGATAGCTAATCGTTTTTTCCCGTTGGTCGGCCATTTAGTCCCCCCTAACCCCCGGCCATACGGCCTTATTGTGGCAGCAGGGTTGCACAACCGGGAGGGGAGTCCAAGGCTAGGTGCGTTTGCTACCTAATGCCGCATTTCCGCACCGAAACACTGCGCCAGATCGGCGCCTGGGATCCGTACAACGTCACCGAGGACGCCGACCTCGGCATGCGGCTCGCCCGCTTCGGTTATCGATCGGCGGTTATCGATTCAACGACCTATGAGGAAGCTCCCGCGCATTTCCGGCCGTGGCTGCGGCAACGCACACGCTGGTTCAAAGGCTGGATGCAGACGTGGCTGGTACACATGCGCCAACCGCTTCGATTGTGGCGCGATTTGGGGGCGCCCGGCTTTGTCGCCTTTCAGCTCATCGTCGGCGGCAACGCACTGGCGGCGCTGGTACACCCGCTGTTCATCGCCGCGCTGATTTATTACGGCGCGATCAAGCCGACGTCGGCCGGGGGTGACGTGAGCATGCTGCGCGTTTGGCTTTACGGCACAAGTGTTGTGGTCGGTTATCTTGCCTCGGCCCTCATCGGCGGCCTCGGGCTCAAGCGACGCGGCCTCCTGGCGAACGCCTGGATCCTGCTGCTGACGCCGCTGCATTGGCTGTTGCTATCGCTCGCCGCCTGGCGTGCGCTCTATCAACTCGTTTTCGCGCCTTATGTTTGGGAGAAGACCGAGCACGGTCTAGCGAAGAGCTCGCGTCTCGCTAGCAATCTGACGCGGTCGCTTTTGGAGTTGGAACATTACCTCAGACGGCACAAGGAAGCCGGCGACCTGCCGACAGTCGGAAGCGCTAAAAATACTTCCGCAGCTCGGCGGCCGCGTCCTCGGGCCGCCGCTTGAGGCTGAATGGCGCGACAAAGCGACCCTGCTTATCCATCAGATAAATCAATGCGGTATGGTCCATGCTGTAGTCGCCCTTTTCGCCGGGCACTTTCTTGGCATAGACGCGGTAGGCCTTCTCGGCCGCCTCGATCGCTTTTGGGTCACCCGTGCCGGCGCGCAGATGCGGATCGAAGCTCGACAGGTAGTCCTTCATCACCGGCGCGGTGTCGCGCTCGGGATCGACGGTAATGAACAGCGCGGCGGCGCGGCTGGCGTCAGGTCCTAGAGCCCGCATCAACTCCGAGATGTCGAACAAAGTGGTCGGACACACGTCAGGACAATGGGTGTAGCCGAAGAAGACCAGCGCCGGGCGGCCCTTAAGATCTTGGTCGGTGACGGGCTTGCCATTCTGGTCGATCAGATTGAACGGACCGCCGATCGCGGAGGGACCAGGCCCGCCACCGCCGAATTGCCCGGTGGCGTAGAGAAACACGCCCAGGAAAATCACCAGCCCGGCCAGAAAGGCCGAGAGCACGACAAGAATATGGGACGCCCTGGTGTTCATGTTGGCTTTCTCGTGGACGCTGCGATCGTCAAAAACACGCCACCCAGCCGGCGCGCACCACCTCGAAAAACACCGTGGTGCCATAATAGGCCCATAGCCCCAGCGTGGCGGCCAGCAAGAGGCTGCCGAGCAAAGCCAGCAGCCCTAGCGGCCGTGCGGCAAACGAATGGGAGGAAATGGCGGCCATGGCAGACCTCAGGCGCTTGCACGTTATTTTCTTTCAAATAGGCCCGATTACCGGGTTAAGCAACGCCGCGGCGTTAACCATGTTCGTCTCTAAAAGCCTATAAATCCGGCGATTTCGGGACCTGCGTTGACTCAAAAGGTTAAACTCGCGATGTATACGCCAACCCTTCAAGTCACATGTCCGCGATGGAGAACGTAATGCGTAACGCTTTGGCTCTGGCCTTCGCCCTTTCACTTTCGGCGACGGGCGCCGTGTGGGCGCAGAGCACCCCGGCACCGGCCCCCGCGTCTCCGACGGCGGCAAAATGCGACAAGCCGAACGCGCTTGGCGTCACCCGCGTCGTCGAGATCGACACTTCGAGCGGCCCCGGCTTCGGCTTCGAGCACTTCAAGGCCTATGACTTTCTGCGCGACCATGAAGTCGTGCTGACCTTCGACGACGGTCCGTGGCAGGGCAACACTCCGGCGATTCTCAAGGCGCTGGCGGATCAGTGCACCAAGGCGTTGTTCTTCAACATCGGCAAGCATGCCGGATATTACCCGGAGATCGTCAAGCAGGTCGACGCGGCGGGCCACACCATCGGCACCCACACCTGGTCGCACAAAGACCTGTCGAAGCTGACGACCGAAGAAGGCCAAATGGAAATCGAGAAGGGCATTGCTGCCGTCAGCATCGCGCTCGGCAACAAGCCGGTCGCGCCGTTCTTCCGCTTCCCGGCGCTGAAACATCCGCCGGAACTGGTGAAGTACATGGCCGAGCGGCACATCGCGATGTTCTCGACCGACTTCGACTCGTTCGACTTCAAGATGCGGAAACCCGAGCAGGTCGTGAAATCGGTGATGGACAAGCTTGAGAAGCACGGCAAAGGCATCATCTTGATGCACGACTTCCAGCATGCCACCGCTGAAGCATTGCCGACCATTCTCGCGAAGCTGAAGGAAGGCAATTACAAGGTCGTTCAGATCACCGGCAAGACGCCGATCGAGCCGAAGCCGGAAGTGGTCGCTGCTGTGCTCAAGGAAATGGGCGGCGGTCTCGACGAGGCGCGCCCGATGTCGAGCATCATCAAGACCATCGACGGCAACTAGGCCTTCGGTCTCGATTTCAACCGGCCGCGCAGGCATTTGCGCGGCCGGTTTTCTTATGGCGCGGCACGCATCAGAGCCGCGCTTTTTTCGCGCGCTTTATCGTCCTGGCTTTCGTCAGAGGGACGACGTCAGCCGAAACACCGGCGCTTTTTCGCAACGCCTCTTTGAGGCTGGCCGGGCGGTTATATTTTTTGAGAATGTCGCGAAAGGCCTCATCGGCCAATTCCTGAAACGTCATCATGCGGTCTTTGCACAACAGATCGACGGCGGCCCAGGTTTCGGCATCGAACTGAACACGCTTGTCTGTCATGCTGGTTTTCCTTCATCGCCGGATCAGCGTGGCGCCGCCGGCGGCGCGGGGGCCGCAACGTCGAATTGATCCGCCTCGATCTCCAATGTGCCGACCAGTGTCGGCATCAAGACGCGGATCGGCGCCAAATAAAGTGTGCCGGCGACCGGCGCAAACCACAGTTCCATGTCGCGCCGGCCGGCGACATATTTGACCAGTGTGCTGTCGGCGCGATAGCCCGCGATCGGCTGCAGGATCACCCCGCACACCAGCACGGGCCCGGAATAGCTGTGGTCGAGAGCGACCTTGTCGGCGCGCTTATAGGACAGCGCGAGGTCATAACGCCGCCGTCCGTCGAAAATCGACAAGACACGATCGCAATTGGCCGGCGCCACGGCGCTCTCCCCCGCCGGTATCAACATGGCGCTCAGTGGGTCGGTCACACCGCGGCGATCGGCATCCGTCACGGGTTTACGGTCCTTGCTGGGTGGCGGACCGCTCGACAGCAATTCCTTGGCAACGTCATCCTCGAACGTCATGCGCAAGTCGGAATTGCCCTCGTCGTCCGTAATTTTCGACGTGAACAACCGCGGCGCCAGACGCCCATCGATGACGGCGCCGCGCACATCGACAGCGCCCTCGCCGTTGACCAGAACGCTGAGCACGCCGCTGGCCTTGCCGGTGGCGGATGTCGTGTAACGCTGGTCGCCGAGGCCAGCCACCCAGGCAATCTGCCCGAACGGCACCCCCGTCATCGATATGGCGTAATGGGCCTTCAAACGGGTCTGCGCCGACGCCGGAGCGCACAGATCCGCGCAGGCCAGCGCGCCAAAGGCGACGGCCGTCGCGCAGCGAAGAAGCGCAAACGTCGAGAACATGAGCTTACGTCGCCCCGGGCGCCGCTCGTCGTAGCGCCGCTTTCAGTTCGGAATATATCCTTTTAAGGCGTGAACGCGAATACCTACGTCCGGCCATACGCCCCTGCCACTCAAACAGGCAGCCCGTCGGCGGGGAACGGTCGTTGTTACGAAACGTTGAGTCCTTGCGCTTATCTCTCTGAAGCGCGCCATTGCGGGAAATTCAGTGCCAGACATCGTTACACTGACCATCAATCCGGCCATCGACATTTTCATCAACGTCGATCACGTCGAACCCACCCGGAAGATGCGCAGTTCTGCACCGAAGCGCGATCCCGGCGGCGGCGGTATCAATGTCGCCCGCGTCGCGCACCGGCTGGGCGGCAACGTCGCCGCGATCTATCCAATTGGCGGCGCGCTGGGAAAGCTGCTGCAACGGCTTCTGGAACGCGAAGGCGTCGCCAGCCTGGTGACGCCTTCGCACGTCGAAACACGCGAAAACTTCACGGCTTATGAAAACGACAGCGGCCTTCAATATAGCTTCGTGTTGCCGGGCTCCCGGCTACATGCCGCCGAGTGGCAGGCTGTTTTGGACAAATTGTCGTCGAGCAATCCGAAATTCGTGGTCGCGAGCGGCAGCGTGCCGCCCGGCGTGCCGGATGATTTCTTTGCGCGCGCGGTGAGGCTCGCCAAGGCGATGGGCGCCAAGACCGTGGTCGATACGTCGCGCGCGGCGCTCGCTGCCGCGCTCGCCGAAGGCGTCACCTTGATCAAGCCCAATTTGGTGGAATTGTCCGACTTCGTCGGCGCGACGCTCGATGACGACCGCGCGCGGATCTCCGCCTGCCGCAAGCTGACGGCGGATGGACACGCCGAAGCCGTCGCCCTCACCCTCGGCGATCAGGGCGCACTGCTGGTGACCGCGACCAAGGCCTGGCGCGCGCAGCCGCTGGCGATCGAGGTCATCAGCACGGTCGGAGCCGGTGACAGCTTCCTCGGCGGCATGGTGGCGACCTTGGCGGCCGGACATTCGATGGAGCAGGCGTTTCGCGTCGCGGTGGCTGCCGGCGGCGCGGCGGTCATGAGCCCCGGCACCGACTTGTCGCATGAAGCCGACGTCAAACGATTGCTGCCGCAAGTACAGATCGACGAAATCGAATTCGCGGTGCCGTGACGGGTGTCACGTCTCCATTTGCGGGCCCGCTTTGCGCGGCACGACGTGTGTTCTTAGTTTATAGCAGGACGCACAAACGAAGGTGCGTTCCTCTATCTGAGGATCCATCGAACATGGCGCGGCGGATATCAGCAACAAGGCGCCACCGCATATGTTGCAGTTGGCGTTATCGCGAAATGTGAATCCGTCGTTAGGCATCCGAGGCCTAAGAAATCCCCGTCAAACCAAGGATTGGGACGCGGGGGAAAAGCCAGCCAGAGGACCCACACGCATCAAGGCCAGGATGCATCGGCCGACGCGCAAACGTATCCACCTATTCGGCGCGCTTTTCAACACTACAATCCTACCGAGATGTCGTTGCAGAAACGGTTGCGGGCTTTGCCAATGAGCTCGCACTCACCTTCTGAACATCAGAGATCAATAGTTGGAGCGGGCGAAGGGAATCGAACCCTCGTATGCAGCTTGGGAAGCTGCCGTTCTACCATTGAACTACGCCCGCGCATCTCGACAATAGCGAATGGAAGGCCCGAGCGGCAAGCGCACTGAGCCCCCCTTTTAGGGATCACGTATCAAACCTTGAAATGCTTCGACAGCTTCAGGCTCTGTGCCTGATAATTCGAGCCGATGCCCTGGCCATACAGCTTGTCGGGCCGCGCGATCATTTTTTCGTAGACCAGCCGGCCGACGATCTGGCCGTGCTCCAGGATGAACGGCACTTCACGCGAGCGCACTTCCAGCACAGCGCGCGATCCTTTGCCGCCGGCGCCGGCATAGCCGAAGCCGGGGTCGAAGAAGCCGGCATAGTGTACGCGGAATTCGCCGACCAAAGGATCGAACGGCACCATTTCGGCGGCGTAGTCGGGCGGCACCTGCACTGCTTCCTTGGACGCAAGAATGTAGAACTCATTCGGATCGAGGATCAGGCTCTTGTCCGGCCGGGCCTGCATCGGCTCCCAGAAGTCGAGCATGTTGTAGCCGGCGCGGCGCTCGACATCGATCAAGCCGGTGTGACGTTTGGCGCGATAGCCGACAATATTTTTGCCCTCGCCGCCCAGCGTGCCGGACAGATCGACACCGACCGCGACGCCTTCGCTGACGTCGGCATCGTCGCTGTCGACCAGCCGCTCGCGGGCGTGCAGATCGCGCAGCGCTTCGGCGCCGAGCAGCGCGTGACCGCGGCGAAACCTTATCTGCGACAGCCGTGAGCCTTCGCGCACCAGGATCGGGAACGTGCGCGGGCTGATCTCGGCATAGAGCGGGCCGTGGTAGCCCGGCTCGACGCGATCGAAGCCACGTAGCTCGTCGGCGATGACGCGGGTGAAGACGTCAAGCCGGCCGGTCGAACTCTTCGGGTTGGCAGCCGCGGAAATATCGTCCGGCAGCGCCAGGCTTTCCAAGAGCGGTACGATGTAGACGCAACCTGTTTCCAAAACCGCGCCATCTGTCAGCGCGAACTCATGCAGCTTCAATTCGTCGATACGCTGCGCCACCGTCGTGCTGCCGGGTAAAAAGCTGGCGCGCACGCGATAGGCGACCTCGCCGAGCCGCAGGTCGAGGCTCGCGGGCTGGATCTGGTCCGGCACGAATTCGGTTGCCGGCAATATTCCACCGTCAGCCGCAAGCTGAGCGATCATGCGGTCCGGCAGAATGCCCTTGTCTTCGAGCGCAAATGAAAGTGGCACGGGTTCTCGTTCCAGTAAGGCCGCCGATCTAACCCGACGGGTGCCTTGACGGGAAGCGGGCGGCCCCGCTACAAACCCTTTATCCCGTGGTCAATTTGAGCCGGCCGGCTTGCAGCCACGTAAAATAAGTCGCTAAAAGGCCGGGGACACGTGTGCCCGGCCGAGATTTTTCTCAGGCCGGTTTTTTATTGGCTCGGCGCCGAGCGCCGGGCTGAAGGAGAGCACGATGTCAGAAGCGCCGAAAAAAACCTATCGCCCCGAAACCCGGCTGGTTCATGCCGGCACCCTGCGCTCGCAATTCAACGAGATGTCGGAAGCCCTGTATCTGACGCAGGGCTACAAATACGAGAGCGCCGAGGACTGCGAGCTCCGCTTCTCCGGCAAGATCCCGGGCTACGTCTATTCGCGCTATTCGAACCCGACCATGGACATGTTCGAGAAGCGCATGGCCGCGCTCGAAGGCTGCGAGGCCGCGCGCTCGACCGCAACCGGGATGGCCGCCGTCACCACCGCGTTGATGGGTTTGGTGAGTGCGGGCGACCACGTCGTTGCCGCCAAGGCGCTGTTCGGTTCCTGCCGTTGGGTGATCGAGGACTGGCTGCCGCGCTTCGGCGTGCCTTGCACGCTGGTCGACGGCAAGGACCTCGACGCTTGGCAGAAGGCCGTCCAGAAGAACACCAAGGCGCTGTTCCTGGAGACGCCGACCAATCCAACGTTGGAGGTCTATGACATCCAGGCGATCGCCGATATCGCACATAGCGTCGGCGCCAAACTGGTGGTCGACAACGTGTTCGCCACTCCGCTCTACCAAAGCCCGTTGACGCTTGGCGCCGACGTCGTGGTCTATTCGGCGACCAAGCACATCGACGGACAAGGTCGCGTACTCGGCGGCGTCATCCTCGGTTCTGAAAAGATGATCATCGATAATTATCATCAGTTGCTGCGCCAGACGGGACCGTCGCTATCGCCTTTCAACGCCTGGGTTTTGTTGAAGGGGCTCGAGACCTTGTCGGTTCGCGTGCAACGGCAAACCGAGAATGCCACCGCGGTCGCGAATGCGCTGGCCGGCCATGCCAAGATCAACAACCTGATCTATCCAGGCCGCGCCGATCATCCGCAGGCCGATATCATCAAGAAGCAGATGACGGCGGGCTCGACGCTGTGCGCGTTCGAGATCAAGGGTGGCAAGGCAGGTGCGTTCCGCTTCCTTAACGGGCTGAACCTGATCGGCATCACCAACAATCTCGGCGACGCCAAGAGCCTGATCACGCATCCGACGACGACAACGCATCAGCGGCTGACGCCGGACCAGCGCGCCGAACTCGGCATTGGCGACGGGCTGGTGCGATTGTCCTGCGGACTCGAACACGCCGACGACGTGATCGAGGATCTGCTGGGCGCGCTGGATAAAGTCTAGGCGAAAACGGGATGCGCCGATGTCAGTCGGCGTATTCCCAGTGCGCGGCCGGCACGGCCTTCG
>CAITEM010000357.1 GCA_903891395.1 uncultured Hyphomicrobiales bacterium
CGCGTCGAAGACGCGCGTAAACGCGCTTATGGCGCCCTCCTCAGGATGAGGTCTGAAAGTGGGTGCTTCAGGATGAGGTGAGACAGCGCGCCCTCAGCTCCCGATCAGCCTCAGCCACTCGTCCTCGGTCAGCACCTGGACGCCGTGCTTCTGGGCCTCGGCCAGCTTGGAGCCGGCGCCGGGACCGGCGACGAGATAATCGGTCTTCTTCGACACGGAGCCCGCGGCCTTGGCACCGAGTCGCTCGGCGGTCGCCTTGGCCTCTTCCCGCGTCATTTTCTCAAGTGAGCCGGTGAACACCACCGTCTTGCCGGCAATGGGGCTGTCGGTTTTCGGCTTCTCGGCATCGAGAATGGTCACCTGCCGGGTCAGCCGCTCGACGATGCCGCGGTTATGGCTCTCGCGGAAATAGGCCGCGACCGCCGCGATCACGGTGTCGCCGATCTGGTCAAGCGCATCCATTTCGGCCATGGCCTCTTCGTCGCCTTTGGCAACCTTCAAGGCGGCCTCGTGAAACGCATCCCACGCGCCATAGCCCCGTGCCAGCGCCAGCGCCGTGGTCTCGCCAACCTGACGAATACCAAGAGAGAAGATAAAGCGCTCCAGCGAAATCTCGCGGCGCTCGTCGATCGAGGCGAACAGATTGCGCACCGAGGTCTCGCCGTAACCCTCGATATCCTCGAGCTTGATCTTCTTGTTGAGCTTTTGCAGCGTGAAGATATCGGCCGGCTCCTTGACCCAGCCCTGCTCGAAGAAATAATCGATCTGCTTTTCGCCGAAGCCCTCGATATCGAAGGCACGGCGCGACACGAACAGCTTCAGGTGCTCGGTCTTCTGGAACGGACAAGCGAACTCGCCGCTGCAGCGCGCGCGGGCGCCCTCCTCGCCGGTCGCGGTAACTTCGCGCACCACGTCGGTGTGCAGCGGGCAAGGGCACTTTTTCGGGAAATGATACGGCTTGGCGTCCTTCGGCCGCTTGTCGAGCTCGACGTCGACCACCTGCGGAATGACGTCGCCGGCGCGCTGGATGATGACGGTATCGCCGATGCGAATGTCGCGGCCCTCGCGCAGCGGCTCACCGTCACCGCCGATGCCCTTGATGTAGTCCTCGTTGTGCAGCGTGGCGTTCTGCACGATGACGCCGCCGACGCCGACCGGCTCCAGCTTGGCGACCGGTGTCAGCACGCCGGTGCGGCCGACCTGGATCTCGATGTCCCTGAGCACGGTGATGGCCCGTTCGGCCGGAAATTTATGTGCGATGGCCCAGCGCGGCGTGCGCGACACGAAGCCGAGCCGCTCCTGCCAATCCAGCCGGTCGACTTTATAGACGACGCCGTCGATGTCGTAATCCAGCTTGGCGCGCCGCTGTTCGATCTGGCGATGAAAGGCGAGCAGTTCCTCGACCGAATGACAGATTTTGGTCAGCGGATTGGTGGTGAAGCCGCAGCGTTCGAACCATTCGATCATGCCGGACTGAGTCTTGGCCGGCATCTCGCTGATCTCGCCCCAGGCATAGGCGAAAAAGCCGAGCGGCCGCGACGCGGTGACGCTCGGGTCCTTCTGGCGCAAGGAGCCGGCAGCGGAATTGCGCGGATTGGCGAAGATGGTGTCGTCGGCTGCCTTCTGCCGTTCGTTGAGCTTGAGAAAATCGGCCTTGGTCATGTAGACCTCGCCGCGCACCTCGAGAACGGCCGGTACGTGCTTGCCCTTGAGATGCTGCGGCACTTCTTTCAGCGTCTTGATGTTGGCGGTGACGTCCTCGCCCTCGGCGCCGTCGCCGCGCGTGGCGCCGGTGATCAGGTCGCCGCTCTCGTAACGCAGCGACATCGACAGGCCGTCGATCTTGGGCTCGGCGGAAAAGGCGATCGGCTCGTCATCGGTCAGCTTGAGGAATTTGCGGATGCGCGCGACGAATTCGACGACGTCCTGCTCGGCAAAGGCATTGTCGAGCGACAGCATCGGAATGGCGTGGCGCACTTTCTTGAAGCCGCGCGTCGGCGCGGCGCCGACCTTCAGCGACAGCGATTCGAACGTGCGCAGATCAGGGAAACGCTCCTCGATGGCGTTGTAGCGCTTGCGCAGTTCGTCATATTCGGCGTCGGACACCGACGGCCGGTCCTGCCGGTAATAGCGTTTGTCGTGACCCGAGATTTCGACCTGCAGCCGCGCGTGTTCCTCTTTCGCTTGCTTTTGCGTCAGCAGGTCGACGGGGGTCTTGTCGGTTTTGACTTTGGACTTGCTGCTCTTCGCCATGGCTGACGCCTACGACGCCGCCTTGATCAGGCGTTCGGCGGCGGCGCGGGCCTCGTTGGTGATTTCGGCGCCGGCCAGCATGCGGGCGATTTCCTCGCGGCGGCGGTCTTCGGCCACCTCGGTCACCCGCGTCGCAACGCGTTTGCCCTTCTCCAGGGCGGCCTTGCTGATGACATAATGGCGGTCGGCCTGCGCCGCGACCTGCGGCGCGTGCGTGACGGCCAGCACCTGCACACCGTTGGCCAGCCGCGCCAGCCGCACGCCAATGGCGTCGGCCACCGCGCCACCGACGCCGGTGTCGATTTCGTCGAACACCAAAGTCGGCGCCGAGCCGCGATCGGCGAGTACGACTTTCAGCGCCAAGAGGAAGCGCGCCAGTTCGCCACCGGAAGCGATCTTCATCAGCGGCCCCGGCTTGGTGCCGGGGTTGGTCTGCACCCAGAACTCGACGCGGTCGATGCCGTTCGGACCGGCGGCAGCCGCGTCGGTTTCGATCTCGGTCGAGAAATTGGCGCGCTCGAGTTTGAGCGGCTTCAACTCGGCATTCACCGCCTTGTCGAGTGCGACCGCGGCCTTCACGCGCGCTTTGGACAGCACCTCGGCGGCTTTTCGGAAATCGGCGTCGGCCTTGGCGGCGGCGGCAACCAGCGTCTTGAGCTGCGCCTCGCCGGCGTCGATCAGCGCGATGTCGTTGTTGTACTTGAGCGCCAGTGCCGCCAGATCGTCCACCGGCACGTTGTACTTGCGGCCCGCGGCGCGCAGCGCGAACAGCCGCTCCTCGTTGCGTTCGAGTTCGGCCGGATCGAAATCGGCGGTGCGCAGCGCGGCCTCGAGATGGCCGCGGGTTTCCTCCAGCGCGTTGAGCGCGACGTCGAGCGATTTCACCGCGGGCTCGACCAGGCTTGGCGCCTGCGTCGCGCGGCGCTCCAGGCGGCGGATGACACCGGACAACGCCGGCACTGACGAGTTCGAACCGGCGAGCACGTCGTAGGCGTCGCGCAGATCCTCGGCGACTTTCTCGGACTGCATCATCACGGTGCGGCGGGTGGCGAGCGTGGTTTCCTCACCCGGCTGGGGACTGAGCTTGTCGAGTTCGTCGACCGAATGACGCAGCCAGTCGCTTTCGCGCTGTGCACGCTCGACCGCGGCGCGATGGCTGTCGACGGCGTCCTGCGTGGCGCGGCGTGCATCCCACAGCGTGCCAACCTTGGCGGCGTCGGCTTCCAGCGCGCCATAGGCGTCGAGCAGATTGCGGTGCGTGCCGGCGTCGACCAAAGCGCGGTCGTCGTGCTGGCCGTGAATCTCGACCAGCGCCTGGCCAAGCTGCTTCATGACCTGGACGCTGACCGGCTGGTCGTTGACGAAGGCGCGGGTGCGGCCGTCGGACAGTTGGACCCGGCGCAAAATAAGCTCATCGTCGGCGGCGATGTCGTTGGATTTCAGCAGCGCACGGGCGGGATGCTTGGGCGACACCTCGAATACGGCGATGACCTGGCCCTGCTCGACGCCCTGGCGCACCAGGTTCTGGTCGCCACGGCCGCCCAGCGCCAGCGCAAAACTATCCAGCAGGATCGACTTGCCGGCGCCGGTCTCGCCGGTGAGCACGGCAAGGCCGCCGGCGAAATCGATGTCGAGCCGGTCGATCAGGACAATATCGCGGATCGAGAGACGGGAGAGCATGGGGCGGCGAATCCAATGAGTACGCCATCATTAAAGACGCGGATGCCCGGCACAAGGCCAGCGTTGGCAGTGGCGCATCCCGTCATTCCGGGACGCGCCGCAGGCGCGGACCCGGAATCCAGAAACAACGGAAGAAGCGTCTGGATTCCGGGTTCCGGCCTTCGGCCGGCCCCGGAATGACTGGCTAGCCCAGACCGACCTTCTTGAAGGCCTTGCTGATCCAGGAGCTTTTGTTCTCGCTCGGCTCGCCGCCGCCGTTTTTCACCAGCGCATAGGCGCGGCTGTACCATTCGCTGTCCGGGAAATTGTGCCCGAGCACGGCGGCCGCGGTCTGCGCTTCGTCGGTGATGCCGAGCGCCGTATAGGCCTCGACCAGCCGCAGCAACGCCTCTTCGACGTGGCGCGTGGTCTGATATTTGGTCACGACGACCTTGAAGCGGTTGATGGCGCCGGTCCAATCCTTGCGCTCGAGATAATAGCGGCCGGTCAGCATTTCCTTGCCGGCGAGCTGGTCGCGCGCGATCTGCATCTTCTGCTTGGCGCTGACGGCGTATTCGGTGCTGGGATATTTCCGCACGACCTCGTCGAGCGCGTCGAGCGCCTTGTCGGTGCGGGCCTGATCGCGGGTGATGTCCGGAATTTCGTCGAAATAGGACGCGCCGATCAGAAACTGCGCGTAAGCCGCATCCGGGCTGCCGGGATGCAGCGAGATGTAACGCTTGGCCGTGGTGACGCTCTCATCGTACTGGCCGGATTCGTAATAGGCGTAGGACGACATGATCAGCGATTTGCGCGCCCACTCCGAATAGGGGTGCTGACGATCGACTTCCTCGAATTTCTTGACGGCTTCTTTCGGGTCTTTCTTCTGGTTGAGAAGATAGAG
>CAITEM010000358.1 GCA_903891395.1 uncultured Hyphomicrobiales bacterium
AGAGCCGTCGAAGATGTCGCCGAATTCGAGCAGGTCGGTTTCGTAGGCGAGAATCTGCTGCATGCGCAACGACCATTGCGGGTCCCATGGCCGCGGCAGGCCGAGGGCTTCATTCCAGGCCGGCAACTGCACGGCGCGGGCGCGGGCATTTTTCGACAGCGTGACGGCGAGCATTTCAATCAGAATACGCGCCACGTTGTTTTCCGGCTGCGGCTCGGTCAAGCCGAGCGAGTTGACCTGCACGCCATAGCGGAACAGCCGCTGCTTGGGATCGGTAATGCCGTAACGCGTGCGGGTGATCTCGTCCCACAATTCGACGAAAGCGCGCATCTTGCAGATTTCGGTGATGAACCGCATGCCGGCGTTGACGAAGAACGAAATGCGCCCGACCACCTCGCCGAATTTTTCCTGACTGACTTCGCCCGACGCCTTCACGGTGTCCAGCACGGCCACTGCTGTCGCCAGCGCAAAGGCCAATTCCTGCACCGGCGTCGCGCCGGCTTCCTGCAAATGGTAGGAGCAGATGTTCATCGGATTCCACTTCGGCAATTCCGTCGTGGTGAAGATCGCGATGTCCTTGATCAGCCGCATCGACGGCGCCGGCGGAAACACGTAAGTGCCGCGCGACAGATATTCCTTGATGATGTCGTTCTGGATGGTGCCGGTCAGCGCCGTGCGCGGCGCGCCCTGCTCGTCGGCCACCGCGATATAGAGCGCCATCAGCCACGCCGCTGTGGCGTTGATGGTCATCGAAGTGTTCATGGTGCCGAGCGGGATCTGGTCGAATAGCGCCCGCATGTCGCCGAGGTGGTTGACCGGCACACCGACTTTGCCGACTTCGCCTTTGGCCAGTACGTGGTCCGAATCGTAGCCGGTCTGGGTCGGCAGATCGAAGGCGACAGAAAGCCCGGTCTGTCCTTTGGAGAGATTTTTGCGATAGAGCGCGTTGGAGTCCTTGGCGGTCGAGTGACCGGCATAGGTCCGGAACATCCAGGGCTTGTCGCGTTTGACTGTATCGGCCATCGGGGTGCCTGCTGAGGCAGTGTGGCTGAACCTTTGTTGCAATGCAACATGGAAGGCAGCCGCTGTCCTTGGCCGTAATCGTCAAAGTTTCCTTAATACCCCGGCCTTAACGTCATCCGGTCACCACCCGAGCGCCGAATGACGATGAACCCGACCAGCGGCCCCCGTTACAGCATCGTCGTGCCTGTCTTCAACGAACAGGCCGTGCTGCCGGTGCTGCTGCGCCGTCTCGACCTGATGATGCAGGACCTCGACGGTCCCACCGAGACCATCTTTGTCGACGACGGCAGCAGCGATTGCAGCGCCATCGTGCTCCGCGCCAAGGCGGTCGAAGATCCGCGCTATCGTTTCATCGGACTGTCGCGCAATTTCGGCCACCAGGCTGCGATCACCGCGGGCATGCAGGCCGCCACCGGCGACGCCGTCATCGTCATGGACGCCGACTTGCAGGACCCGCCCGAAGTGGTCGGGCAAATGATCGAGAAGTGGAAGGAAGGCTACGAGGTGGTCTATGGCCGCCGCCTATCGCGCGAGGGCGACAGCGCCTTCAAGCAGGCGACCGCGAGCCTGTTCTACAAATTCCTCGGCCGGCTTTCGTCGGTCGACATTCCGCGCGACGCCGGCGACTTCCGGCTGATCGACCGCAAGGTTCTCGAGGCGTTTCTGGCGATGCCGGAGCAGGACCGCTTCGTGCGCGGCATGTTCGCCTGGTTCGGCTTCAGGCAGACCGAAGTTGCGTTTCATCGCTTGCCGCGGCTGGCGGGCGAAACCAAATATCCCTTGTTCAAGATGGTGCGCCTCGCCGCCCATGGCGTCGTCGGATTTTCCGACGCCCCGTTACGGCTGGCGATCTGGGCCGGCTTTGCCGTGTCCGGTTTTGCCGCGCTCTACGCGATGTATGTCGGCATCCACTGGCTCGAGGGCGACAAGAGCCTGGTTGCCGGCTGGGCCTCGACCGTTATTATTGTATCGTTCCTGTCCGGCATGAACATGATCATGACCGGTATCATGGGCCTTTATGTCGGCCGTATTCACGCCGAGGTGAAGCGCCGGCCACTCTATGTCGTATCGGAGAGAGCCGGTTTCGATCACGCGCAGTCGGCGGGCCAGTCTTCCGACAAGCGGACCATCTCCGCGGCTTGATCAGCGTCGCACGTGCACCACGGCGATATCGTCGGCATAGACGCGCTTCCATTCCGGAAGACGATCGAGCAATGCCACCGCGGGCGTCGACGGCGTCAGCAGCGTCGCGCTGAATTTGCATTCGTCCAGCATCGTCAGGAAATCCGGCAGGTCTTGCAGATCCAGCGCCCGGCTATGGCGCATGATAAATTTCATCCCGTAGAGTTCGGCGCGGCCGTCGATAAAGGCCGGAATACCTGCGAAATCGAGATAACCGCCGAAGTCGTAGGCGTTGAGAATACGGGTGTTCTTGGCGGTGTCGATCGACGCCAACGCCTGTGCGGGCGTGATGGCGGCGGCCGGTGAAATTGCGCGCGTGGCGGCAACACCGGAGACAACGATCAGAACGGCGGCCGTCGCGGCCGGCATCCAGGCGTGAAAGCGCGGGGCGATGTCACGCTCCGCGGCCAGGGCCGCGAATTGCGCCGCCAGCGGCCGCGCCAGCAGCAACGGCGCCAGCAGGCCGAGCAGTTCGGCGTGGCGGGATTGCGACAAGCTCAAATGCAAAATGCCGAACACGATCAGCAGGCGCAGCGGCGGCAGCTTGACGCCGCGATAGAGCGCCAGGCCGAAGGCGCCGAGCATGATCAGTTCGAACGCACCGAGATGCGTGAAATCCTGCGAACGCCATTCGGTGACGATGGTGAGCACTTCGCCGAGTGCGATGGTGCGCGTTGTCACCAAAATCGCTTCGGCGCCATACGGGTTGATGCAGGCCGCGCCGACCGCCAGGACGCCAAACAGCAGCCATTGCCGTGCCACGCGAAGGCGCTCGGCGGCGGCCGCGTTCCAGAGCGCATCGCAGGCAATGGCGCCGGCGATGGCAATGCCGAAGGTGAAACTGCCGTGCAGGTTCGCCCAGACGACCATTAAAGGCAGAATGCGCCAAGGTGGCGCGCTTTGGTCGTCGGCGGCGCGGATCAATCCGCCGACCCAGGCCACGATGAATGGCAGTGCCAGAACGTGCGGCCGCGCCAGGATATGCGGCGACGCCAGAACGAAGGCGGCGAGCATGGCGATCAGCGCCGGCGTCGGTCGCCAATGCCGAAGTAGAAGATGTACCAGCAATCCGAACGCCCCCGCGGCGGCGGCGGCGGCGAGCGCGACGACGCCGATCCAGCCGCCAAGCGACAGCGCCGTGGCGAAAGCAATTTCCGACAGCCACTCGAACGCCACCCAGTGTTCGCCGCGCATGGTGAGCGACAGTGGATCGCCGTTCGGCACGGTGAGGTGCTGGAGAATCCAGCGCCCCATCGCGATGTGCGAATAAGTGTCCGGATCGCCCAGCAACCGAGGGCCGAGAAGCATCAGCAGGACATAGACTCCCGCGGCCACAAGCCATGGCAAGGCCGCCGGTGACACGGCAATCCGCTGAGGCTGTGGAAGGGTCTGGTCGGACATCGGTCGGACTTTGGGCTGGCCTGGAAGCCTCCAAACTAGGCCGCCAGCCTTGTTAAACCCTTAAACTTGAGGCTTTCCGAGGGCCTGCTACCCTTGGGTTAACGATCTTATTGCGCTGCAATATCTATTGCGTCAGACTGACGACAGTTTTTCAGGAGGCTGCCCGATGCCGGCTGTTGCGCAGGTGAGGAGCGTTGCTCCTCATAAGGACCTCTACGCCGTCGGCGAGATTCCGCCGCTCGGTCACGTGCCCGAAAAAATGCACGCCTGGGTCATTCGTCAGGATAGGCACGGCCCGCCGGATAAATCATTCCAGCTTGAAGTGGTCCCGACCTGGAGCATCGGCGAGGACGAAGTCCTTCTGCTCGTGATGGCCGGCGGCGTAAACTACAACGGCATTTGGGCGGGTCTCGGTCAGCCAATCACGCCGTTCAATGTTCACAAGCAGCCGTATCATATCGCCGGCTCCGATGCCTCAGGCATTGTCTGGGCGGTCGGCGCCAAGGTGAAGCGCTGGAAGATTGGCGACGAAGTTATCGTCCATTGCAATCAGGACGACGGCGACGACGAAGACTGTAACGGTGGCGATCCGCTGCTGTCTCCGTCGCAACGCATCTGGGGCTACGAGACGCCGGACGGTTCGTTCGCGCAGTTCTGCCGCGTGCAGTCGCGGCAATTGATGCAGAAGCCGGCGCATCTGACGTGGGAAGAGTCGGCCTGCTACACGCTCACGCTCGCCACCGCTGACCGCATGCTGTTCGGCCATCCGCCGCACACGCTCAAGCCCGGCGACAACGTGTTGATCTGGGGCGCCTCCGGTGGTCTTGGCGTGTTCGGTCTGCAACTGGTCGCAGCATCGGGCGCCAACGCCATTGCGGTCGTCTCCGACGAATCGAAGATGGAATACGTCTTCAATCTCGGCGCCAAGGGCGCGATCAACCGCAAGGAGTTCAAGTGCTGGGGCCAATTGCCCCAGGTCAACTCCGCTGAATATAACGACTGGAGCAAGGAAGCCCGCCGTTTCGGCAAGGCGATCTGGGACATCACAGGCAAACGCGACGTTGATATCGTGTTCGAG
>CAITEM010000359.1 GCA_903891395.1 uncultured Hyphomicrobiales bacterium
ATCCTTCGAGGCTCGCTGCGCTCGCACCTCAGGATGACGGATAAAGGTAGAGTGTAGAACAATGGCGCTTGCACGATCGCGCCGCGGCGACAGCGGCATGAATTACTGGCCGGGATTCGTCGATGCATTGTCGACACTGATCCTGTCCATCATTTTCATCCTGACCGTGTTCGTCGTCGTGCAATTCTATTTGCAGCAGGAAGTCGCCGGCAAAGACACCGCGCTCAATAGGCTGAACGCGCAGATCGCCGAACTCACCGACCTGCTCTCGATGGAGAAGTCCGGCAAAGCCAATGCCGAGGACATGCTGGCGCAACTGCGCGCCTCGCTCGTCACCGCTGAAAACGAACGCGACAAGTTCAAAGGCATCGCCGAGGGCGCCGGCGCCGGCCTGTCGGCGGCGCAGGGCCAGGCCAGTTCATTGGCCGGGCAACTCGAAGGCGAGAAGAAGATTTCCGCCCGCGCGCTGGCCCAGGTTGAAATCCTCAACCAGCAGATCGCGGCTTTGCGCCGCCAACTCGCGGTGATCCAGCAGTCGCTCGATATTTCCGAGAAGAAGGACAAGGAATCGCAGGCCCAGATCGCCGATCTCGGACAGCGCCTGAACTTGGCGCTGGCGCAGAAGGTCCAGGAACTGACGAAATACCGCTCCGACTTCTTCGGCCGCCTGCGCGAGGTCCTCGGCAACCGCCCGGACATTCGCATCGTCGGCGACCGTTTCGTGCTGCAATCCGAGCTTCTGTTCGACGTCGGCAAGGCCGAACTGAAGCCCGAGGCGCGTACCGAGATCGACAAGATCGCCACGGCGCTGCTCGAGGTGAGCGCCAAGATCCCGCCCGATATCGCCTGGGTGGTGCGGGTCGATGGCCATACCGACGTGCGGCCGATTTCGGGCCCGGTGTTCAAATCGAATTGGGACCTATCGGCGGCGCGCGCCATCGCCGTTGTGCAATATCTCGCCAGCAAGGGCATCTCGCCACAGCGCCTGGTCGCCGCCGGCTTTGCCGAATTCCAGCCGCTCGATACCGAAAAGACCGAAGAGGCCTACAGGCGCAACCGCCGCATCGAGTTCAAGCTGACGGAGCGGTAGCCGTAGCCATGGCGGTCTATGTCGACGACGCGATCTGGAGTTGGCAAGGCCGCAAGTGGTGCCACCTGCTCGCCGACGACATCGATGAATTGCATCGGTTCGCCCGCGCAGTCGGCCTGCACCGCATTTCCTATCAAGGACCGCCGAAGACCGCCAATCCGCATTACGACATCACCGGCTTTGAACGCAGCCGGGCGCTCGCGCTCGGCGCCATCGCCTGCGACCGCACGGCGATCGTGACGGTGCTGCGTCAACTGCGCCGCGCCATGGACCGGGCGGCGTGACCAGCGCGGTCACCCTCCGCCCGTATGCCGCCGCCGACGAAGCCGCGGCCATCGAACTCTGGCGCCGTACGTGGCAGCAGCATTATCCGCACCTCGATTTCAGCGCGCGGGTCGATTGGTGGCGCCAGCGCTGGCGCACTGAACTGGTGCCGGCTGCTGCGATCACGGTTGCTGAAATTGATAGCGTGATGATCGGCTTCGTCACCGTCGATGCCAAGACGATGTATCTCGACCAGTTCGTTGTCGCGCCGGAATATTGGGGCAGCGACGTCGGGCGCATTCTCGCCAACGAGGCCAAGCGGCTGTCGCCGCACGGCCTCGACCTGCTGGTCAACAAGGACAATGCCCGCGCCATCCGCTTCTACGAGAAGCACGGCTTTGTTTACGCCGGTGACGACAAGAACCCGGTGTCGGGCCTCGCGGTGAACCGGATGAGCTGGCGGCAGATCTAGGCCGTCTTCTTCCCGCGTCACACCGCAATTGTCACGATGACGGAGTCAGTTCACCTCGAACTGCAATTTCGCCAGCCGCGCATAAAGGCCGCCGGCCGCCGCGAGCACGGCATGGGTGCCCTCCTCGACGATGCGGCCGCGGTCGAGCACGAGAATGCGGTCGCACGACTGTACCGTCGCCAGACGATGCGCGATCACGATGGTGGTGCGCGTCTGCATCAATTTGGTCAGCGCCTGCTGCACCAGCGTTTCGCTCTCGGCGTCGAGCGCCGAGGTCGCCTCGTCGAGCAGCAGCAGCGGCGCTTCGCGCAAAATGGCGCGAGCGATGGCGATGCGCTGGCGCTGGCCGCCCGACAGCATGATGCCGC
>CAITEM010000360.1 GCA_903891395.1 uncultured Hyphomicrobiales bacterium
AAGGCGATCTGGGACATCACAGGCAAACGCGACGTTGATATCGTGTTCGAGCATCCCGGCGAGCAGACGTTTCCGGTGTCATCGATGGTGGTGAAGCGCGGCGGCATGGTCGTGTTCTGCGCCGGCACCACCGGCTTCAACATCACCTTCGACGCGCGCTACGTCTGGATGCGGCAGAAGCGCATCCAAGGTTCGCACTTCGCCCATCTCAAGCAAGCCTCGCAGGCCAACCGCTTCGTGCTCGAACGCCGCATCGACCCGTGCATGAGCGAAGTCTTCCCCTGGGGCGATATCCCGCTGGCGCACACCAAGATGTGGAAAAACCAGCATCCGCCGGGCAATATGTCGGTGCTGGTTTGCGCGCCGCGCGCCGGATTGAAAAATCTCGAAGACACGATGGAAGCCGCCGTCAGCGGCTAGCGGCTTCCGGTTCAAACGGATCAGATTCCGACGTGGACACCCCCGCTTTGGCGAGTGTCGTCCACGCCAGCCGTTTCTCGCGGCGCTTGGCGATCACCGAATTCAATTCGCCGCCATAGATGAAGATCGACGCGCAAACGTACAGAAAGATCAGTGCGATCATCGCCGACGCCAACCCCGCATACATCGACACGTACGCAAAAGCGTAATTATTGAGATAGCGACCGAAGGCGGTGCCGGCGACCAGCCACAGCAGCAATGTGGCCCCGATGCCGGGCGCGATTTCGCCGAACGAGCGCCGGCCGGCCGGTAGCCATGCGTGCACGATCAGCAAGGCGATCACCAGCACCACCACTGCAACCGTGTATCGCGCAAAGGTAATGAGATCGCCCAGAGGCTCCAGCGTCGGCAGGTATTGCACCAGCTTGCCCCAGATGAACGGCGCCAGCACAACCAGAAACGAGAACGCCAAAATCGCGACCGCCGCCACCAGCACATAACTGATCGATTCCAGCCGCAGCAGCCACATCGAGCGCGGCTCCTTCATGTCATAAGCGCGGTTTAATCCGATGCGCAGGCTTTCGACTCCGCTGGAGGCGAAATACAACGCAAACAGAACGCCGAAGGTCAGGACCCCTGTGCGGGTCTCGGTCAGTACGCCGGAAATATCGAAGGCAATCGGTCCCGCCACTTCCTTGGGCCAAGCTTCAAGCAGGATGTGCGCGGCCTCGTCGGCCAGTTGCTTGGAACCGAAGAAAAAGCCGGCCAGCGCGGTGACGACGATCAAGAACGGAAACAGCGCCATCAGCGTCGACAGCGCAATGTGACTGGCGATGGCCCAGCCGTCGTCGGCAAGAAAATGCCAGAACGCATCGACGACGATTCTAAATGACACTTTAAAAATGCGCAAAGCGCTGGCCCCAGGCGATCCGTCCGCGCTTTGAGATTGGCCATAACCGCGCGCTTTGCAAGGGGCGCGATTGTACCGCGATCATGCCGCCTGCACGTTGTTGAGGAACCGGCGCACTTCCGCGTCTAGGCCCTCGGCCTCGGTCGCGACCGCGTCGGCGAGGTCCTTGACGTCCACGGCGGTGGCGCGGGCGTCCGTGCTGGCGCCGGCCACGCGGCTCATGGCGTCGGAACCGGTACGGGCTTCGTCTGAGGCGCGGCTGACGCCTTCCGCGATGGAAGCCACCGCGGAATTCTGCTGATCGACGGTGGCGGACACCATGGACGCGATCGTCGCCATGTCGCGAATAATGCCGTTGACCTGCTCGATCGCCTGGGCCGCATCCGCCGCGGTCGATTGGATCGAGCCGATCTGCAGGGCGATTTCTTCGGTGGCTTTGGCGGTCTGCCCTGCTAGAGATTTCACTTCAGCGGCGACCACGGCAAAACCCCGGCCGGCTTCGCCGGCGCGGGCCGCTTCGATGGTGGCGTTCAGCGCCAATAAATTGGTCTGGCCGGCAATGGCCTGAATCAGTCCGACCACCTCGCCGATGCGGCTGGCGGCCTTGCCGAGTTGCGCCATGGTCGCGACGGTGCGTTCCGCCTCCGATACCGCGCGTCCCGCGACATCGGTCGATTTCGCCGCCTGCGAGGCGATTTCGGCGATCGAAGCCGCCAGTTCCTCGACCGAACTCGCGGCCGCGGTCACGTTTTCGGAAGCGGCGGTGACGCGCTCTTCGGCGGTGCGGGCTTCCAACGACACGGTATCGGCGGCCTTGTTGAGGTCGGTCGAGCTCATCTCGAGTTTGGTCGAGGCGGCGCGCAGCTTGCCCAGCACGCTTTCGACCGAATGCTTGAATTGGCCGATAGTGTGCGAAATCGTGTCGCTGCGCACTTCCTTGGCCCGGCTCGCTTCGGCTTGCGTCGCCGCCAGTTTTTCACGTTCGATGATGTTGTCGCGGAAGACGATCACCGTGCGCGCCATCTCGCCAATCTCGTCGCGCGCTTGCGTCGCCGGGATACGGGCCCCGGTGTCACCTTTGGCAAGCCGCTGCATGACATCGGCAAGACCATTGAGCGGGCGTGTGATGCTGCGCCCGATCAGCCAGCTCAGGCCCAGGCCGAACGCGACCATGGCGATGCCGACGGCGATGATCCCGGTTCGCGTCCGCGCCTGCGATGCGATCAGCCCGGCCGAGGCGACGTCGGAGGACTGGCGGGCGCGCTCGATGATTTCATCCGTTTGCGGCC
This sequence comes from uncultured Hyphomicrobiales bacterium, assembly GCA_903891395.1. Taxonomy (GTDB): domain Bacteria; phylum Pseudomonadota; class Alphaproteobacteria; order Rhizobiales; family Xanthobacteraceae; genus Pseudolabrys. Next base: position 2,620 of record CAITEM010000360.1, read on the forward strand.
GCATGCGTTTGCTGTCGATGTCGATAATGGCGCGTAACGGATAAACGCGGCCATAGACGTCGAGCCATTGCTCGAAGGTATCGGCGTAGGTTTTCACCTGGTTTTCGAGCTGCGCCTTCATCTCCGCCGTGCCGTCGATCAGCGCGAAGGTGTCGGTGAAGCGCTTGTAGGCGGCCAGAAATTGTTGGTGGTTTAACTCGGACTGCGTCAGCCGATATTCGGCTTCGTGGTGCCGCATGGTCAACAGCGCGGTCATGAGCTTGGTCGCTTCCGCGTCGGCAAGCCAGGTCATATTCTCGTTGAGGATGCGTTCGACGGCGTTGCCCGCGACGCGAAGGCTTTGCTGCAGGCCGGTCGTATCGGTGAAGCCGAGCGTGTTCTGTTCAAACACCAGTTCTTTGAACGTTTCGCGCAGACCTATCAGGTCCTTGCGCAGGCCCACGAGGGTTTCGGCGGAGCGCTGGTCTATCGAAGCAGAGAGCGTGTCGAGATTGATCATCGCGAGCCCGTGGTCCTGCTCGAAGCTGGCCACAAGATCGGGGCTGGGCGCCGCTGCGAAATCCTTCACGATGATCCGCATGGCCGAGATCGAGCTTTTGAAATCGCGGCTGGCGTCGGCCAACGCGCCCGAACGGTTGACGGTGGCGAAGGCGGTGGCGATCTCATGCTCGCCGTTGAAATAAGTCAGCCCGTTGGCGAGAAACCCCAGCACCGGAATCGCCGCCAGCAATACGATGCGGGTTCGCACCGAGAGCGAGGCCAGAAGCCGGGGCAGCCGGTTCAAGAGGGACGAGCGTTGCATGAAGCAGATGAGCCCGCTTGGGTGACGCCGCGGTATTGGGCGGCGGAATACAACCGCAGCAAATCGTGAAATGGTTAATTTTGTAGCAATTTGGCCCGGCCAAAGGAGCCAAGTTACCGAAAAGCCAAGGATTTTTACGCCACTTTGCTTTTGTGCACTGCACGCGTAATGTTGCGAGGTAGCCGGCACTTCACTGCACTTCGACCGCTCCGAGGACCCCATGCCGATCGCCGCTTCTCGCGCCGCCGCCGAACCTGAATTGGTCGAACTCAGCCGGGAGGCCTCGACCGCGCTCGATGCCCTGCTGGCCGACGCCACCGCCAAAGTCCGCGAACGTGTCGTTGTCGAAGATCATCCGGTTGCCAAACTGTTCGACCGCGAACAGCGCGCCACCCACGGCCTGGCCTGGCTCGCCACTTACGTCGAATCGGTCCGCCAACTCGCCGCCTATACCCAGCGCATGATTGCCAACGGTACGTTCGGCGAACTCGAGGAACACATCGTTCGCATCGGCCTCGGCGAATACATCTCGCAGATCGTCGGCGGTATTCCGATGAGCCAGGGCGAAGTGGTGCGGCCGAGCGACATGGGCCTGTCGGTGGCGCAGGTCGCCTCGCGCATCAACCGGGCGTGCGAAAGTCTGATCGCCAACGGCAATACCGCGGAGCGCCGCGCCCGCCTTGTTGAATTGATCCGTCAGGGCCATGGCGCCACTGTCGGCGTTGCCGGCCTCGACGAGACGCTGGAATCGATCCGCGACGAGATGCGCAAGTTTGCCGACAGCGAAGTGATCGATCACGCCCAAGGCTGGCATCGCACCAACAGCTACATCCCGCTTGAGATCATCGGCCAGATGGCCGAGCTCGGTGTGTTCGGCCTGACGATTCCGGAAGAATTCGGCGGCATGGGACTCGGCAAGGAATCGATGTGCGTCGTCTCGGAGGAATTGTCGCGCGGCTATATCGGCGTCGGCTCTTTGGGCACGCGATCCGAGATCGCGGCTGAACTTATTCTCGGCGGCGGCACGCCGCCACAGAAAGCGAAGTGGCTGCCCAAGCTCGCGTCCGGCGAGGTGCTGCCGACCGCCGTCTTCACCGAACCGAACACAGGCTCCGATCTGGCATCGCTGAAAACCCGCGCCGTTCGCGAAGGCGATGTTTACAAGGTCTACGGCAACAAGACCTGGATCACGCATCCGGTGCGCGCCGATCTGATGACGCTGCTGGTCCGCACCAATCCGAAGGAGCCGGGCCACCGCGGCCTGTCGATGCTGCTCGCCGAAAAGCCGCGCGGCACCGACGCCGATCCATTCCCGGTCAAAGGCATGACCGGCACAGAAATCGAAGTGCTCGGCTATCGCGGCATGAAGGAATACGAGATTGCCTTCGACGGTTTCGAGGTCAAGGCGGAGAACCTGCTCGGCGGCGTTGAAGGCCTTGGTTTCAA
>CAITEM010000361.1 GCA_903891395.1 uncultured Hyphomicrobiales bacterium
GAATCGTATTTGAGCAGATGCATATGCGTTTCAACCGGCGCGGGGCCGTTGACGGCGATTAACTCTATTTCCCTCCCCCCTTGTGGGGGAGGGTTAGGGAGGGGGGTCGTTGTAGCAATCGCTACCACCCCCACCCGCTCGCCGTCGCCTTTGGCGACAGCGAGCGACCTCCCCACAAGGGGGAGGTGAAGGAAGAAACTACTCCGCCGCGGTCGCGACTCCGCCATGCGCCTTCGACCATCCGGCCGGATCGTTGATGAAGCTCTCGACCTCGTTCAACATCTTCGGTTCGAACTTGCCGCTTGCCTTGGCGACGCGCAGCACGTCGTGCCAGGTCGTCAGGTAGTGCAGCGTGACGCCGATGTCGGCGAGGATTTTGCGGCCTTCCGGATAGATGTCGTAGAAAAACAGCACGGTGCAGTGGTCGCACGTGCCGCCGGCGTCGCGAATGGCGTTGACGAAATTGATCTTGCTGCGGCCGTCGGTGGCGAGGTCTTCCACCAACAGCACGCGCTGGCCCGGCAGCATCTGGCCTTCGATCTGCGAACCGCGGCCGAAACCCTTCGGCTTCTTGCGGATGTACTGCATCGGCAGATTGAGGCGGTCCGCCACCCAGGCGGCGAAGGCAATGCCGGCGGTCTCGCCGCCCGCCACCGCGTCGAGCTTGTCGCGGCCGATATCGCGCGCGATGCCTTCCACGGTGAAATTCATCAGCGCCGAGCGCACCGCCGGAAACGAGATCAGCCAGCGCGAGTCGTTATAGACCGGGCTGGCCCAGCCCGAGGTGAAGATGAACGGCTTGTCGGTCATGAACCGTACCGCGCCGGTCTCGAGATACATCCGCGCGGTCAGCTCGGCGATGGTGGTTTTGTCGAGGAATTCGGTGGTCATGGCGCGGTCTCGCAAAATCGTCATTCCGGGGCGCGGGCTTTTTAGCCCGCGAACCCGGAATCCAGAAACCATTTCCAGGCCCGGTGCATAACTCTGGATTCCGGTCCAAAAGCGCGTTTACGCGCGTCTTCGACGCGCTATGCGCACCGGCCCCAGAATAACAGTTATTGCGGCGGTTTCGGCCCCGTCTTCATGTACCAATCCGCGATCTGCGAGCCGGTCCAGAACAGCACGTCCTTTTTCTTGCGAATTTTTTCGAAGATCTTGCGGAAATATTTCACCCGGTGCGCCGCCCCCATCAGATAGGGGTGCACCGACAGCGCCATGCAACGCGCCGAGCCCTTGGCGTCCTTGTGGATCTGCTCGAACTGGTCGATGGCGCGCTCGTAATATTCCGACGCCTTGTGGTGCTGGATCAGCATCATGGCGACGTCGTTGTTTTCCTGCGTGTAGGGCACGCTGAGGATCGGCTTGCCGCGCGTCTTCAGCCAGACCGGCTGGTCGTCCAGCACCCAGTCGGCGACATAGTCGTAGCCTTCCTCTTTCAGGATATCCGGCGTCTCCCAAGTTTCGGTGAGGCCGGGCCCGAGCCAGCCGCGCGGTCGCTTGCCGGACGCCTTCTCGATCGCCGCGGCGCAGGCGCGGATGTCCTCGCGCTCGTCGGCGACCTTCTGCATGTTCTTTTGCGTATGGCCGTGGCCGAGGAATTCCCATTTGCGCTCGACGCAGGCTTTGACGATCTCGGGAAACGCCAGCGCGGCGGTGCCGTTGATGTTCATGACGCCGGGAATCTTGAACTCGTCATAGACC
>CAITEM010000362.1 GCA_903891395.1 uncultured Hyphomicrobiales bacterium
ACGTCATGGGTCTGGCCAAGGCGGCACTTGAGAGTTCGGTGCGCTATATGGCCGCCGATCTCGGCGTCAAAAATATCCGCGTCAACGCGATTTCCGCCGGACCCATCAAGACGCTGGCGGCGTCCGGCATCGGCGACTTCCGCTACATTCTGAAGTGGAACGAATATAACACGCCGCTGCGGCGCAACGTGACGCTGGAAGACGTCGGCAAGGCCGGCGTGTTCTTCCTGTCGGATCTATCGAGCGGCGTCACCGGCGAGATCCAGCACGTCGACGCCGGATATCATGTCGTCGGCATCAAGCATCCCGACGCGCCGGACTTCACCGTTAAGTAAGGTCTCGGCGATGCCGCGGCCGATTGTCTTTTATCTCCGCCACGGCGAAACCGACTGGAACGTCGCCGGCCGTCTACAAGGCCGCCGCGACATCGCGCTCAACGCGCGCGGACGCGGGCAGGCGAGCCATTGCGGCGATATCCTGCGCGACCTGTTCGCCCGCGACGGCCGCGATCCCGCGGCACTCGACTACGTTTCCAGCCCGCTCAGCCGCGCCACGGAGACCATGGAATTGGCGCGCGCCGCGCTCGGCCTCGCCGAGAAGGGCTACGCGACCGACGAACGCCTGGCCGAAATCTCCTTCGGCGACTGGGAAGGCTTCACCATCAGGCAACTGCACGATCGCGACCCGGTGCACATTTCGCAGCGCGCGCACGACAAATGGCACTTCCTGCCGCCCGGCGGCGAGAGTTACCAGATGATGTCGAAGCGCATGGCCGAATGGTACGAGGGCATAACCCGTGACACGGTCGCGGTGGCGCACGGCGGCACCGCGCGGGGGTTGATCGCCCATCTCGGCATCGCCAAAACGGCCGCCGCCCCCCTTATCGATATCGCGCAGGGGGTGGTCTATGTGTTTGAAGGCGGACAAATGACCCGCTACGCATAAGCTTTCGTGCCGCCGGGGTGGTATCTTGCCGCCCCGCCATCAAGGGCGTTTCGCGCCGCAAGCAGGAGCCACCAGCCCATGTTCGATTTCGACCGCGTGATAGAGCGCCGCGGCACGCACGCGTCGAAGTGGGACAACATGGCCCGGCTGTCCGGCATCACGGCGCCCGACGCCATCGCGATGTGGGTGGCGGACATGGACTTCGCCGCGCCGCCCGGCGTCACCGAGGCGCTGAGCGCCGAGGTCGGACGCGGCACGCACGGCTATTACGCCGACACCGGCAGTTGGGCCGCCGCCCTCGCGGACTGGATGGCGCGCCGCCACGGCGTCAAGGTCGATCCGGCGACCGTCAGCCCGACACCGGGCATCGTTGCCGGGCTCGGTCTCATCCTGCAGGCCGTCAGCGCGCCCGGCGACGAGGTCGTCGTGTTTCCGCCCGCCTATCACGCCTTCCGCAAGATCATTGTCGCCAACGGCCGGCGCATCCTCGACGCGCAGTTGGTCGAGCAGCAGGGCCGCTATGCGATGGATCTCGACGCGCTGCGCGATCTGCTGACACCGAAAACGAAAGTCGTTTTCTTTTGCAGTCCGCACAATCCGGGCGGCACGGTTTGGTCGGCGGCGGAAATCCGCGCGCTGGCCGCGTTCTGCGCCGAGCATGACCTGATCCTGGTATCGGACGAGATTCACTGCGACCTGGTGTTCGATGGCGCCAAGCACACGCCGACGCTGTCCGCCGCGCCCGAGATTGCCGACCGTCTGATCACCTGCGTCGCCGCGACCAAAACCTTCAATCTCGCCGGCGCGCATGTCGGCGCCTGCATCGTCACCAACCCGGATTTGAAACGCCGTCTCGACGCCCGGATCGCGGCAAGCGGCCTGGGTTCTTACAATCTGTTCGGCATGGTGGCGACGGAAGCGGCCTGGCGCACCGGCGAAGCATGGCTCGACGCCTTGCTGCCGTATCTCAAGAAGAACCGCGATCTGTTCGATGCGCGCATCGAGGCGGCCGCCCCGGGCGCGCGATCGATGCGTCTTGATGCGACTTATTTGGCCTGGGTCAATTTCGCCGGTACGGGTGTCAGCGCCAAGGACGTTGCGAGCCGAGTGGCGGACGGCGCGCGGATTTACGCCAGCCCGGGCCCGCAGTTCGGACCGGGCGGCGATACCTGGTTGCGCTTTAATTTCGCGACGCCGCGGCCGCTCCTCGAAGAGGCGCTCGGACGGCTGGAAGAGGCCTTCGCCGGCGTGCGGGGCGGAAAGTGACGCCATGAAGCGGCCCGTGGTCGGCGTCATCGGCAGCGCCCATTTGGTCGAGAACCGGTTTCCCGCGCAACGCGTCGGCGAACGCAATTTGCTGGCCGTGTCTGAAGTGGCGGGCGCCTTGCCGCTGATTTTTGCCGGTGCGCCGGAAATCACCGATATCGAGGTCTTGCTGGCGACGGTCGATGGCGTGTTGCTGACCGGCGCGCGCGCGAATGTCCACCCGATGCATTTCGGCGCCGAACCGCATGTCAGTTATGAGCCCTACGACACGCGGCGCGACGCGCTGGCGCTCGAACTGGTCCGTGCCTGCGTCGAGCGCGGCGTGCCGCTGCTCGGCGTGTGTCGCGGCTTTCAGGAAATGAACGTCGCCTTTGGCGGTTCGCTGCACCCGGAAATCCGCGATCTGCCGGGCCGGCAGAACCATCGCATGCCGCGCCTGCCGAACGGTGAGATCCACCCGGATCAGGATGTGGTCTATGGCGACCGCCACGACGTTCAATTGATCCCCAATGGCGCGTTCGCCAAGATGATGGGCAAGGAGCTCATCCGGGTGAACTCGCTGCACGGCCAGGGCATCCTTGAGCCCGGCCGCCGCGTCGTCGTCGAGGGCGTGGCCGAAGACGGCACCATCGAGGCGATCCGGATTGCCGATGCCCCCGCATTTGCGCTCGGCGTCCAGTGGCACGCCGAATACGACCCGCAACGCAATCCGGTCAACCGCGCGCTGTTTGAGGCTTTCGGCGCGGCGGTGGCGGCGCAGGCTGACGCGGCCAAGGCGTAAGGCCGCGAATTTCGTCTGATTTGACCGCTCGGCAGGCCCGGGGTACCAACGCGGCAACAGCGGAACTCCTATGTCGTTCAATACCTTCGGCCATCTTTTCCGGTTCACCAGCTTCGGCGAAAGCCACGGGGCGGCGATCGGCTGCGTGGTCGACGGCTGCCCGCCGCGCATTCCGCTGACTGAAGCCGATATTCAGACGCACCTCGACAAGCGCCGCCCCGGTCAGTCGCGTTTCACGACGCAGCGGCAGGAACCGGACGCGGTGAAGATTCTATCCGGCGTCTTCACCGGCGAAGACGGTGTCCAGGTCACCACCGGCACCCCCCTAATGCTGCAGATCGAAAACGTCGATCAGCGCTCCAAGGACTACACGGACATCAAGGCCAAATACCGTCCCGGCCATGCCGGCTACGTCTACGACGTCAAATACGGCATCCACGATTATCGCGGCGGCGGGCGCGCCTCGGCGCGCGAGACCGCGTCGCGCGTCGCCGCGGGCGCCGTCGCCCGCAAGATCGTGCCGGGCATGACGGTACGCGCCGCGCTGGTGCAGATGGGTCCGCACAAGATCGATCCCGCGCGCTTCGACTGGAACGAGATCGACAACAACCCGTTCTTCTGTCCCGACGCCAAGCAGGCGAAGTTCTTCGAGGACTATCTCGATGGCGTGCGCAAGTCCGGCTCGTCGATCGGCGCCGTGATCGAAGTCGTCGCGGAAGGCGTGCCGGCGGGTCTCGGCGCGCCGGTCTATGCCAAGCTGGATGCGGATCTGGCGTCGGCGCTGATGGGCATCAACGCGGTCAAGGGCGTCGAGATCGGCGACGGCTTCGCCACCGCGGCCATGAGCGGCGAAGACAATGCCGACGAGATGCGTATGGGGAATGACAACAAGCCGGTGTTCCTGTCGAACCATGCCGGCGGCATTCTGGGCGGCATCTCGACCGGCCAGCCGATCGTCGCGCGCTTCGCCGTCAAGCCGACGTCGTCGATTTTGCAGCCGCGCAAGACCGTGGACCGCTACGGCAACGACACCGATATTTCGACCAAAGGCCGTCACGATCCGTGCGTCGGTATACGCGCTGTGCCCATCGCGGAAGCGATGGTGGCATGCGTGCTCGCGGATCACTATCTGATGCATCGAGGCCAGGTCGGCGAGGGAACGGCGTGGCCGTTCAAGCCCGGCACCTGATGCCGCGTTCGAGGAAGATTCGTGACCAATAGCCATTCAAGCGTCGAAGCGGCCATCAAGGCCTTTGCCAAAGGCGAGATCGTGGTCGTCATGGACGACGACGACCGCGAAAACGAGGGCGATCTTTTCGTCGCGGCGTCGCTGTGCACAGCCGAGAAGATGGCTTTCATCATCCGGCACACGTCGGGCATCGTCTGCGCCCCGCTCGGCACGGCTTTCACCGTCACCGTCGACGTGCGTCATGGGCTCACCACCGGCATCTCGGCGGAGGAGCGC
>CAITEM010000363.1 GCA_903891395.1 uncultured Hyphomicrobiales bacterium
GCCGCGATCAACGGCAAGCAGGTTGCCGTGGTGGTGCCGACGACGCTGCTGGCGCGTCAGCATTTCAAGACCTTTATCGAGCGATTTCGCGGCTTCCCGGTAAACGTGGTGCAGGCGTCGCGGCTGGTGCCGAACGCGCAACTCAATCAGGTGAAGTCCGATCTGGCGGAAGGCCGCGCCGACATCGTCGTCGGCACCCACGCCATTCTCGGCAAAGGAGTCAGGTTCAAGGACCTCGGGCTGGTCGTCGTGGACGAGGAGCAGCACTTTGGCGTGGCGCACAAGGAAAAGCTGAAGACCTTGCGGGCCGAAGTGCATGTGCTGACGCTATCGGCAACGCCGATCCCGCGCACGCTGCAACTGGCGCTGACCGGCGTGCGCGACCTGTCGATCATCGCGTCGCCGCCGGTCGACCGCCTTGCGGTCCGCACATTCGTATCGCCCTTCGATCCGGTCACGATCCGTGAGGCTTTGCTGCGCGAGAAATACCGCGGCGGCCAGTCGTTCTACGTTGCGCCGCGCATCGAGGACCTCGCCGGTGCCAAGGATTTCCTCGACAAGAACGTGCCGGAAGTCCGCGTCTGCGTCGCGCATGGCCAGATGCCGCCGACGGTCCTCGATGACATCATGTCGGCGTTCTACGACGGCAAATACGATGTGCTGCTGTCGACGACGATCATCGAGTCCGGCCTTGATATTCCGACCGCCAACACGCTGATCGTTCATCGCGCCGACATGTTCGGCCTGTCGCAGCTCTACCAGTTGCGCGGCCGGGTCGGGCGTTCGAAACTGCGCGCCTACGCGCTGTTCACACTACCGGCGCAGAAGCCGATCACGCCGCAAGCCGAGCGTCGGCTGAAAGTGCTGCAATCGCTCGATACGCTGGGCGCCGGTTTCCAGATCGCCACGCATGACCTCGACATTCGCGGCGCCGGCAATCTTCTGGGTGACGAACAGTCCGGCCATATCAAGGAAGTCGGCTTCGAACTGTATCAGCAGATGCTGGAGGAGGCGGTGCTCAGCCTCAAGGCCGGCATTACAGCGCAGGTCGCCGACCGCTGGTCGCCACAAATCACCATCGGCACGCCGGTACTCATTCCCGATGATTACGTTGCCGACCTTTCGGTTCGGCTCGCGCTGTACCGGCGCCTGGCCGAGATCGAGGACGAACGCGAGATCGACGGCTTCGCCGCGGAGATGGCCGACCGTTTCGGCAAGCTGCCGGTCGAGGTCGAACATCTGTTGCAGATCGTCACCATCAAGGCGCTGTGCCGGCGCGCCAATGTCGAGAAGCTCGACGCCGGCCCGAAGGGCGTGGTGCTGTCGTTCCGCGACAACATTTTCAACAATCCGGAAGGTCTCATCGGCTACATGCGCGAGCAGGGCTCGGGTGCGCGCATGCGGGCCGACCCGAAAGACGCCAAGAACCAGCAACTGGTGTTTTTCGACGATTGGGAACAGCCCGAAGAGCGGCTCAAGGGCACGGCGGCGATCCTGCGCAAGCTCGCGACCATCGCGGAGCGCGCCAAGGCGGCGTGAGCCGACCGGCTTTTCAACGCGAAGGGCTTCCTGATATAGCGGACGCAGAAAACGCCGGCTCGAACCGGCCCGCATCGGAGGAACTGCCATGCTCGGACGTATCTGTCGCGCCGCTATTTTCGCAGCCGCTTTGGCCGTGCCGACGCTGGCGCAAGCGCAGGACTGGCCGACCCGGCCGGTTACCGTTGTCGTGCCGTTTGTGGCGGGCGGCACCACCGACATCGTCGGCCGTATCGTGGCGCAGGCGGTGGGCGAAAAGCTCGGCCAGCGCTTCATCATCGAGAACGTCGGCGGCGCCGGCGGCAATCTCGGCGCCATGAACGCCGCCAAGGCCTCGCCTGACGGTTACACGATATTTATGTCGACCGTTGCCCACGCGATGGCACCCGGCATCTACAGCACGCTGTCCTATAATTTCGAGAAGGACTTCGAGCCGGTCACGATCGTTGGGACGGTGCCGAATATCTTGATCGTCAATCCTGCGGTGCCGGCGAAAAACGTTGCCGAGTTGATCGCATACATCAAAGCCAACCCGGGCAAGCTGAACTACGGCTCGGCCGGCGTCGGCAGCACCGAGCACATGTCGTCGGCGCTGTTTGCCTCGGTGACCGGCGGCGATATCGTGCACGTACCGTATCGCGGTGGCGCGCCGATGATGGCCGATCTGGTCGCGGGCCATATCCAGATGTCGATCGAAACCAGCGGCGCGGCGACACCCTTCATCAAGAGCGGGCAGGTACGCGCGCTGGCAGTCAGCCCGGCTAAACGGTCGGCGCTGTTTCCCGATTTGCCGACACTCGAGGAGTCCGGGTTGAAGGGCTATGACGTCTCGACCTGGTACGGCTGGTTGTTCCCGAAGGGTACGCCCGAAGCCATTCGCAACAAGCTCTACGCGGCGTTGACGGACGTGCTCAAGCAGCCCGAACTGGTCAAACGCCTGAACGATGTCGGCGCCGAACCGGGCGGCATTGCGCCGGCCGCGTTCAAGACCTTCATCCACACCGAGACCGAAAAATGGGTGGCGTTGGCGCACAAGGCCGGCATCAAGGCTGAATGACCGTCAACCGCGTTAGTGCGGCATCCGCAGCACGGGCTTGATGGTCTTGCCCTTGCTGGATTCGTCGGCGGCGCGGTTGATGTCGGCGAGGTCGTAGAACGTGACCGCGCGTTCGATCGGGAATTGGCCGGCGACCAGATAGTTCGCCAGTTGCGGAATGAACTGCTGCGGCACGCTGTCGCCTTGGATGACGCCGCGCACGGTGCGGCCATTCTGCAGGAACGGCGTCTCGAAGGTGACTTCGGTGCCGGCGCGCGCGCTGCCGAGCAGCACGCAGGTGCCGGCCGGCATCAATGCGTCGACCGCCTCACGGAAAATCGCTGGCAGAGCCGACGTTTCCAGCGAGAACCGGACGCCAAGGCCGGTAAGCTTGCGGATTTCCGCGACCACGTCGGTGCGTCCGGTATGATTGATGGTGTGGGTGGCGCCGCACGCGCGCGCCAACGCCAGGCGATGCTCGTGCACATCGACGACGATGATCGGATCGCAGCCGGCGATCTTGGCCGCCATCATGCCTGACAGGCCCACCGCGCCGACGCCGAACACCGCGAAACTGTCGCCGGGTGCAGGCTTCATCACGTTGAGCACCGCGCCGGCTCCGGTCTGGCCGCCGCAGGCCAGCGCGCAGACATGCTCGAGCGGTGCGTCGTTGCGCACCTTCACCGCGTAGCGTTCGTTGGCGATGGTGAAATTGCCGAACGACGACTGCTGGAAGAACGCGCTGTAGATCGGCTGGCCGTCTTTCGAATGCAGTGTCGAACCGTCGGCGCGGGTGCCGTTCATTTTCAGCGGAAAGGCCTCGACGCAATAGCTCTGCCGCTGCGTGCGGCAGTTGGGGCATTCGCCGCAAAACGGATAGGACATGACGACGTGATCGCCGGTCTTGAGACGGGTTACGCTTTTGCCGGTGGCGCGCACGATGCCGGCGCCCTCGTGACCGAAGATTTTGGGAAACTCGGTCGGATAGTAGGCGTCGCGGCCGTGCAGGTCCGTTGCGCACATGCCGGAAGCGACGACCTCGACCAGCACTTCGTCGGCGCGCGGATCGCACAAATCGACGCGTTCGATGTTGAAGGGACCCGAACGCTCGCGCACCACGGCGGCGGTGATTTGCATGTTCACGCTTCCCGATTATTCGGCGGCGATGGCTTTGCCGGTTGCGATGCGCTCGATGGCTTCGGCGAGATATTCCGGCGCCTGCGCGCCGGACACCGCGAATTTGCCGCCGAAGATGAAGCAGGGCACGCCCTCGATCCCGGCCTGCTTGGCTTCCTGGGATTGCTGCTCGATCAGATCGACGTCTTTTTCAGTCGCCAGATCGGCGCGCACCGTGTCGGCATTGAGTCCGATGTCGGTCGCCGCCTGCACCAGTGTGTCGCGCTGCGTCAGATCGGCACCTTCCGTAAAATACAGATCCATCAGCTTCTGCTTCATCTCGGCGGATTTTCCGATGGCTTCGGCCCAATGGATCAGCCGGTGACAGTCCATTGTGTTCGGCTGGCGCTTCATCTTGTCGGAGGCATAGACGAGGCCCTCTTCAGCGGCCGCCGCGCCGACGCGCTGGGCGATACCCTTGTATCGCTCAGGCGAGCCGAATTTGGTGGTCAGATAGTCCTCGCGCGAAATGCCTTCGCGCGGAATCCAGTCGTTCAGGAAGTAGGGGCGATAGTGCACCTCGACGGCGATGCCGGGCTTGAGCTTGAGTGCCGCCTCCAGCCGGTGCTTGCCGATGAAGCACCACGGGCAGACGACGTCGGATACGATGTCAATGCGAACCGGTTGATTGTCGGACATGCGGCTGGCTCCCTGTTGGAGCTAACCTAATTACAGAACTATTCGGCCGCAACCATGCGGCCGCCCAACACCCGCTGCATCAGGCTGTCGATGGTGTCGCCGGCCTTGCGGGTGGCGAGAGTGACATTGGCGGTCAGCGCCCCCGTCGCCGTCATCGCATTCTTGAGTTCGGCGGCGATGCGCCGCGCCACGCCGTGGGCTTCGCGCAAATTGGTCTGGGTGAAGGCGACCAGGATCGCGCCGTCGTCGTTACGGCAGGCAAAATCGATGGTGCGGGTGAGACGCGTCAGGCGCCGGGCGCCGTCGCGAGCGGCCCGTTCGCCGATGTCACCTTCGAACGAATAACGCGCCACCGACAGCGACAGGCTGCGATCGGAAGCTTCCGTCATGGCCTTGGTGAGGTCGCGCCAGAACGTGTCGGGCGTCATCAATCCGGTTTCCGGATCGACGGTCCCGTCGGAATCGAGCGAGGTTAGCAGGCGCGCCAGACGGGTTTCGAAAGCGCGCATCCGCACTTGCGGCACCAGGCGGGCGACGAGGCGCGCCGGGTCATCGACGTATTCGATGAAGGTGAGAGTGTCGGAGAAGTCGGGTGCTTCGCCGTGTACGGCGATGGGGATGTCGCGGTAACGCGGGTCGCCCGCCAGCGTCGACA
>CAITEM010000364.1 GCA_903891395.1 uncultured Hyphomicrobiales bacterium
CCAGTACAAGGTGCCGCTGGAACTGCATCCGGACGTCGAGGTGTCGATCACCGTGACCGTCGCGCGCAGCGAGGCGGAAGCCGAGCGCATCGGGCGTGGCGAGGACGTCACCGTGCGCCGCGAGGACGCGGAAGAAGAAGAAGCCGAAGCGCTCGCCGCCGCCGAGGCGCTGTTCGACAAGGAAGAAACCCAGGCCGAAGCCGAAGCGCCGGAAGCCGTAGCCGCCGAAGCAACCGAAGCTGCGGACGCCGACGCCGGCAAAAAGCCCGCGAAGGCGAAGAAGGCCAAGAAGAAAGACGACGCCGATGCCTGACCGGCCCCGGCTACTTGATACTCTGAGGTACGGCCCTAGTCCGCTTTCGGGCTAGCGGCCGGCTCAGTTTTCGGCGCGGCGGGCTTGGCCTCTACCTTGGGCTCGGCAGGCTTCGATTCAGCGGGCGTGGTCTCGGCCGGCTTCGTCTCCGACGCCTTCGGCTCGGCCGGCTTGGCGTCCATCGCCGGTTTGTTGTCACCCGGCAGGGTCACGGCGTCGGGCTTTTTATCGCCCGGTTTGGCCTTTTGATCGCCTTTGGCATCGCGCTTGGCCGCCTTTTTGGCGGGACCGGGCGCCGGCCCACTGCCAACGGTTTCCAGATACTTCGCAATCGCGTCCGCGGATTCACGGCTGGCCGTGTAATGGGTGCGCAGGAAACTGTCATTGCCGAACAGGCCGCCCGATTTAAGCAGGCCCTGTGGCGACTTATGACAAATCGCGCAATCCGAGGCGTAGAGTTGGGCGCCCGTCTTGCCCTGATCCAGGTTTTCCTGGGCGCCTGCGGCGCCGGCCCAACTCAGCACCGCCAAACCCAGCGCCAGCGCCCTACCCCGACTTAAGACCGTCATTGCCGTCAACCTTTCGAAAGCGTCGCCCGCCTCAAGCACCCTTGAGTCGTCTTGATAGCCGATTATTTGCGCGTTGTGACCCTCGCCGGCCGGCCCGCTGCGTGATGTGCGAATACCAGCCAGACGCCAAACCGCTTGCCACCAAATGATACCTCTGCTGAAATCCGGTTGTGGAAACCTTTGTTTGGAACCACGCTGTTTGCCCTGCCGGGAAAGGAATACCGACGCGATTAGTGAGGGGTGGCTGGATATGGACCGGTTACTTGGCTTTTTACTCAAGACCTTTGTCAAACGCGGGACGTTTCGCGTTACCACGTCACGCGGCACGGTTCTCATCTTCGGCGACGGCACCGGCAAACCGGTGTCGGTTCGGTTTCTAACCCGCGCGGCCGAATGGGGCATTCTCCTCGATCCCGAACTTAAATTCGGCGAAGCCTACATGGACGGCGATTTCGTCGTCGAGCAAGGCTCCATCGCCGATGTGCTTGAGCTCATGCTGGGCCAAGACACCGAGGTGCCGCATTGGGCGCGGCTGCAAGACACACTGCGCTATTTTTACCGCCGCTTTGAACAGTTCAATCCGAAGGGACGGTCGCGCCGGAACGTAGCGCATCATTACGATCTCGACGGCCGGCTTTATTCGCTTTTCCTCGATGCCGACCGGCAATATAGCTGTGCCTACTTCGAGACGCCGGATCAGTCGCTCGACGACGCGCAACTGGCCAAGAAGCGCCATCTGGCAGCCAAGCTCTGCGTCGGCCCGGACAAAACGGCCAAGGCCGGACATCCGCTGCGCGTGCTGGATATTGGCTGCGGCTGGGGCGGACTCGGCCTCTATCTCGCCGAGTTCGCCGGCGCCGACGTCACTGGCGTGACGCTGTCGCAGGA
>CAITEM010000365.1 GCA_903891395.1 uncultured Hyphomicrobiales bacterium
AAGTGAGCTAGCCCGCGGTGTAGCCGCCGTCGGCATAGAGAATGTGGCCGGTGTAGAAATCCGACGCCTTGGAGGCGAGGAACAGTAGGGGCCCCGCGAGGTCTTCCGGCTCGCCGAGGCGTCCTTTTGGCACGCGGGCGAGAAATCCGGCGCGGACGGTTTGCGCCCGATCGGTGTCCTCGTACATCCAGGCGGTGAGCGGTGAGCGGAAAACGGTCGGCCCCAGCGCGTTCACGGTAATGCCGGTTGAGCCCCATTCGCAGCCGAGCGCCTTAGTGATGCCGTCGACCGCCGACTTCGACGCGCAATAGGCCGAGTAGCCGGCCGGATGGCCGAGCAGGCCGCGCGCGGACGAGGTGAGGATGACCTTGCCGCCTTTGCCTTGCGCCAGCATCTGCTTGCCGGCGGCGCGCGCCATCAGCCAAGATTGCGTGACATTGGCGTCCATGACGTCGAGGAAGTCTTCCGGCTTTTGCTCGACGATCTTCGCCACTTTGTTGAGGCCGGAGGCGACGACGAGAATGTCGAGGCTGCCGAACGTGTCGACGGCGGCCTTGACGATCTTGTCGCAATTTTCTTCCGACGACGGGCGCAGCGCGATGGTCTCGGCTTTGGCGCCAAGCGCCTCACACTCGGCGGCCACCTTCTTGATTTCTTCGACCTTGCTGCCGGCAAGCACCACATTGGCACCCGCGCCCGCCAGTACCTTGGCCGACAGCGCGCCGAACGCGCCAGAGGCGCCCGTGACAACGGCGGTCTTGCCCTTGATGTCGAACAGGCCGAGCGGATTTTTCAGGAAGGCTTCGGACATTTTTTGTTTCCTCTCTTTTCTTTACCTCTCCCCGTTTACGGGGAGAGGTCGGATCGCCGTAAGCGCGTTGACGCGCGTCTTCGACGCCCTATGGCGATCCGGGCGAGGGGTATTTTCCCTAGCAACTCCCCCTCACCCCGACCCTCTACCCGCAAGCGTGGAGAGGGAGATCACTTCGGTGGCATCGCCACCGCGACGGCGATGGTGCAGACCTCGTTGCCGCGATTGATGATCTCGCGCGTCTCGTTCGGTTCGATGACGCAGGAGTCGAGCGCTTTCAGCACTGTCTCCTTGCCGTCGACGATCACCGTCAGTTCGCCCGAGAGCACGAGATAGACCTTCTCCGGCGGCGAAGCGTCGGGACCGGCGCCGCCACCGGGCAGGAAATGCGAGACGCCGAACACGAGGCCCTTGGTTCCGCCCGCCTCGGCGCCGAACAGGCGCAGCGACGAGTAGGCACGATGGTTCGGCGCGTCGTAGGCCTTGGCGTCCTTGAAGCGTTTGAGGTGCATTGATTTAACCCCCGGCTAAAACTTCTCGCCGCGCTCGATGCGGTACTTGCCACTCGGATCTGTGATGGCGACGAGACGGATGATGCAGCCGTCGCCGCGATCCCAGTTCCACGGGAAGAACGCGAAAGTGCTGCGCTTGCCCGTGACCTTGTCGAGATCGCCGCCGACGTTTTCGATGCCGAGGATGCCATTGGTGAAGAGCTTGCGGTGCACCGGCTCCCATTCCGGGTGATCGTCCTTCCAGTCGCGGCCGCCGGACCATTTCAGATATTCGGCCTGCAGATGCGGATGCAGCGGGCCGTTGCGGTGCGGGCCGATCGCGGTGGCGAGCGGGTGGTCGTTCGCTTGCGTGTCGTGACCGACAACTTTGACCTTCTTCTCGACGAACCAGTCGCCGGCCGACTTCACGAATCCCGGGCATTTGCAGAAGTATTCTTCGCTGTCCGAGTACTTCTTGTGCCAGCCGGTATTGACGATCACGACGTCGCGCGGCTGCACGATCTTGCCGGCGG
>CAITEM010000366.1 GCA_903891395.1 uncultured Hyphomicrobiales bacterium
CGCCGGCAGCGCGACCGACATCGAGTCCACCATCGAGGTCGGAATGAGAATGGTCGCGCCGCGCTCTTTCGTCGTCTCGTAAATAATATTCATCGCCCGCAGATGCAGCGCCGCCGGTTCGCCGGCATAGGTGCGGGCGGCATCGACGAATTTCTGCGCGATGGCGGCTTCGGCCGAGCCGAGGATGACGCGGGCTTCCTTCTCGCGTTTGGCCTGGGCCTGGCGCGACATGGCGTCTTGCAACGCAACGGGGATGGCGACGTCCCGGATCTCGACCGAATTGACGGAGATGCCCCAGTTCGCCGTCTTGCGCGCGATCTCGGTGCGCAGCACTTCGTCGGCCGCCTTGCGCTCCGACAGCAGCGCCGAGAGCAGCGACGAACCGATCATTTCCCGCAACGAGGTCTGCGCTACGCGGTCGATGGCCTGACGGTAGTCGGTGATGTTGAGCGCCGCCGCTTGCGCGTCATGAACGTGCCAGAAGATCACCGCGTCGACATTGACCGGTACGGTGTCGCGGGTCAGCGCCGATTCCGCGTTGAATTGGGTCGTTTGAATGCGCTCGTCGATCACCGCGGTGATGCTGTCGATGATCGGGACGATGACGAACAGGCCGGGGCCCTTGACGCCCGACAGCTTGCCGGCGCGCAGGATGACGAAGCGCTCCCAGTTGTTCGCCATCTTCAGCGAAAAGAATGTGAGCACCGCGAGGACAAAGAAACCGGCGGCGGCCGGCAGCATCTGCGCCATGAACAGACCGGCGCCGATAACGCCGAACACGACGGTAACAAGCAAGGTGATGGGATTCATGGCGGCGGCTCCCTGGTGCGGACGGCGGATGCCGCCCGGAACTTCAGTTTCGTGCGGCCATGCCGCGCAGCGCCATTAACCGCCGTTCCATCTCGCGTTTCAATTGGTATTCGGGGTTGCCGAACTCGAAATTGCGGCGGGCGTTGAAGGTGCGCTGATCCCGCCGCAGCCGGGCCACGCTGTCACGGTTGAGCTTTCCGAGCGCGGCCTTGTAGGCGTCCTCGATCTCGCGGTCGAGACGGATGAGATCGGGATCGGAGCAGATCGCCTTTTCGGCCGCGAGCCTGGCGGTGGCGCAATCGAAGGTCGGTAGCCGGCTCTGTACCGTGGCTTCGGTGCGGCGGTCGCGCTTCTGACGGGCTTCGGCCAGATTCTCGGCGGCCGAATCGAGCCGCGGGTTGATGCGCAAAGCCTGTTCGTAGTCGGCAATGGCGCGTTCGGCATCGCCTTTGTGGCCGTAAGCGGCGCCGCGGTTGTTGTACGCCAAATAGAAGCCGGGATTGAGTTTGAGCGCGCGGTCGTAGTCATCGATGGCCCGGTCATAATCGCCCTTGCCCTGGTAGGCGTCGCCACGGTTGGTCAAAAAATTGGCCTGCGGCAACAGCCGGATCGCTTCGCTGAAATCGGCGATGGCGCGATCGTAGTCGCCGTTGTCCTCGTAAGACAGCCCGCGATTGTCGAAATATTCCGGTTGCTGCGGATCGAGCCGGATCGCCGCGCTCTCGTCGTCGATGGCGCGGTCGGTGCGGCCCAGCTTCTTGTAGGCCGCGCCGCGGTTGGTGAAGGCGCGCGAGCGCTTGGGATCGATTTCGATGGCTTTGTCGTAGTCCTTGATGGCGTTGTCGTAGTCGGCCTTGAAATAATGCGCGACGCCGCGGTCCATGAAGGCGAGCGAGAATTGCGGATCGAGCCGCACCGCCTCGTTGTAGTCGTCGATGGCGCGGTCGAACTGCCGGTTGTTGTTGAAGACGTTGCCGCGGACGTCGAAGGCCTTGGCGTCGTTAGGATCGAGCCGCACCGCTTCGTTGGCGTCGGCCAGCGCCCGGTCGAGATGGCCCGCGGTGCGGTTGGCGGTGGCGCGCTCCCGCAAGGCGCGGACGTTTTTCGGATCGAGCGCGACGGCGCGGTCGAGGTCGGCGAAGGCGAGCGTCATCTTGTTGACGTACCAATAAACCGAACCACGGTTGGTCAAGGCGGCGCTGGTCTCGGCCGGCGCGTCCTTGGCGGCCGCGATCACCTCGGTACAGGCGGCGATGCGCTGTTCCGGCGACACCGCCGCGTCATCGCCCGCCGCGCAGATGTCGGCATTGGCGTTCGATTGGGCGTAGGCCGGCACGACGGCCAGCAGGCTCACGGCGGCAAGCAGAGGCAAAACATGGCGCATGGGCAATCCCCGCGGCGGTGACGGTCAAAGGCGGCGAAGTGCCGCCGCCATCATATGTCGCTGCTACAGAAGGGAAGGTTCACGCCGCGAGGCGCCGCCGTCAAGCCGCCCGGACCTGCGTGACGAACTGCTGGGCCTCTTCCTGCAAGGCCGCCGCCTGGCGGTTGAGGTCGGCGACCGCGTGCAATATCTGCTGGGCGTCGAGCCGGGTGCGGCTGGCGAAATCGCTGACGCCGGCAACGGAATTTGCGACCTGCCGCGAGCGCGACGCGGCGCCGTCCACGGTCTCCGCGATCTTCTGCGTCGCCTCGCTCTGCAATCCGACCGAACTGGTGATGGCGCGCGACACGCCTTCGATCTGGGCAATGACGTTCGACATTAACTGCGTCGCGCCGCAGACGCCGTCGATGATGTCGCGCACGGTGCGGGTGCGTTCCTTGATGTTGGCCAGCGCCTGCGTGGTCTGACCGGCCAGCGTCTTGACCTCTTGCGCCACGACCGCAAAACCGCGGCCGGCGTCGCCGGCCCGCGCCGCCTCGATGGTGGCGTTCAGCGCCAGCAGATTGGTCTGGCTGGCGATGGCCTGGATCATGCCCGCGACCTTGTCGATATCGCCGACCGCGGCATCCAGGCCGTCGGCGTTGGCGACGGCGACGCTGGCGCGACGTTTGGCTTCCACCACCACCGCAGAAGCGCTGACGAACTGGGCGTCGATATCGCGCATCGCCATCGACAGTTCGTCAATGGCGCTGGAAACGGTGCCCGCGACCTGGGTGGTCTCTTCGGCGACGACGGCAGCGGTGCGGGCGTGGTTGCCGGACTCATCGGCGGCCTCGCTCATCGAGCGCGCCGAGGCGTCGAGTTCGGCGGCGGCGTTGGCCAGCGCCGCGGTGACGCGCAGAATCTTGCTCTCGAAACGGGCGGCGAGACGATCGAGCGCCTCGCGCTTCTCGGCGGCCGACTGTTCGCGGGCGGACTGGCGTTGCTGCTGCGCGTCCTGGAGCGCGACGCCGTTGTCGCGGAACACCAGCACCGCGCGCGCCATGGTGCCGACTTCGTCGGACCTTTGCGCGCCGTCGATCGGCGCGTCGAAGCGGCCATCGGCGATTTCACGCATCGCGCCGGCCAGCCGTTGCAGCGGACGCGCCACCGAACGATGCGCCAGGATCATGGCCAGCAGCGTGGTCGCCAACGTGCCGCCGACCAGCACCATCAAGACCGCGTCGAACGTCCAGGCTTTTTCCGCCGCGGCGTCCGCCATCGCGGTTTCGGTCTGGCCGCCGAGGATGTTGATCAGCCGGTTCATGTGGAACGCGGCGTCGTCGAGCGCGGGGTCGAATTTCAGTTCCAGCAGCAATTTGGCCCGGGCGCGATCGTTGGACATGACCAAGGTGCGAATTTCGCCGGCGGCAGCGTTGACCAGATCGAGCTTGCCGAGAATGTGGCGGGCGTCGTCGGCGCGATCGGGAAAATAATCGGTGACGTTGTTCAGCCAGTTGCGGCCGGCGGCATAATAGCCGCTCAGTTCGTCGGCGGCCTGTTGCGCGGTGTCGCGCTCGACCGCGCCCGCCATCTTGTAGGTGGCGAGCCCCATATAGGCGACGGTGCTTTTGGCTTCCGCCAGCGCCAGCCGCGCCGGCGCCATCTGGCGGACCACGGCGTTGTTGGTCTGCTCGAGACGGTCGAGCGTCTTCAGGCAGAACAGATTGGCGAGCGCCGACATGACGCCGAGCCCGGCGATCAGGACGACGGCCTTGGCGGCCATCTTGAGACGAAATCGGGGAAGAACCAGCATAGCGACCGCGTCGGAGGAAGGGTCACAAAGTGCTAGCCAGAACTGATTGGCGTTTGATTAACGCATGCGTTTTGTACGCGTCATGGTGCTGTCATACAGCGGCGCGGGCCTGTTGTTTCAGGTGCGGGAAGCGTTCGCTCAGCAGAGAGCCGTGGTAATAAGTCGGCACGAAAGCCGGATGCGCGCGCACGTTGTCGAACCAGGTCATGACACGCGGCAGGTCCTGCCATTCCGCCATGTCGAGATCGTACATCCGTACCAGCGCCGGCATGATGGCGACATCGGCCAGCGTCATTTCTCGTCCCAACAGCCACGGCCCGCCGCTCGCCTCGATCTCGCGATCCATGCGTTCGTAGGAGCGGCGCAGGCGGCCGAGCGCGGCGTCCATCTCGGCTTTAGGAAATCCGGTCTGGCCCATCGTCATCATGAATTCGCGACGCAGCGGTTTTGAATCGGCGAGCGCGACGAACTCCTCGCGGCTCATTTTCTGGAAGCGCGGCAAAAATGCGAGATTGTAAGTCGGCACGCGCACGGAGGCGGCCGGCATCTCGTCGGCGAAATGCATCAACGCGCGCATGCGCGCGCGTGCCAGCGCGTTCTCCGGCGTGAAACTGTCGTCGGGAAACACTTCGTCGAGATATTCGGTGATGACAGTGGAGTCGGTGACGATGGCGCCGTCGTGGTCGAGCGTCGGCACCACACCGTTCGGATTTAATTTAAGATAATCGGGCTTGAGCTGATCGCCTTCGAGCAAGTTGAGCTTCACCTCGGCGAAAGGCAGCTTCTTGGCGTTGAGCACAAAGCGGACGCGCTGGCTGCAAGTCGATTGCGGCGCGTTGTAAAGCGTGAAGGCCATTTCCATCCCCGTTTCACTGATTTTTATCGCCCACTCTCAGGTCGGCTGCTGGACACATCGCCCGATGAATTTATGGGAATTTTACTTGTGGCGACTGCCGCCTGTCGATTGACTATCACTCGTGCGCAGCTGCCGTTTCCTCCCTAGTGGCTTAGACGGCGGCTTGAATCCTCCACCTTATGCACACAGGGCCCCGCAAGGGGCCCTTTTTTTATGTGCGCCCCGCAAGGGCTTTTTTATGTGCCTTCGGCAATAGCGACGAAGCAACCGGGGCTCCACTTTCGCAGAAACCCCGGCACCTTCTTTTCCTACAAACCTGTGCCGACGTTCTTGTTCTCGGACGTCAACTTCATCCCGGAGAGTTCGGCCATCGTCTCCGCCATGCGGGCGAAGTCCTGGGCAAGAATGTCCTTGCTGTTGGACTGCGACAGCGCCTTGCCGATGTGCATCTGCACCATCTCGCGCGTCGCCGCCGTCACCGGCATGGGCACGTCCCACTCGCGGCCCAACTCGAGACCAAGATCGAGATCCTTGCGCAGCAGTTCCGGCGTGAAGGTCGCGGTCCAGTCGAGATTGACCAGCGCCGGCGTCTTGTAGGCGGTGAACATCGAACCCATGACGCCGTTGTTCATGAAAGCGAGGAAGGCTTCGCGCGGCACGCCCATCTTGTTGGCGAGCAGCGTGATCTCGATCAGGTTCTCGATCACCACGCCGAGCATCACGTTGTGCGCGATCTTGCAGATGCGCGCCAGCTAGCCGTCGCCGACGTAGGACACGC
>CAITEM010000367.1 GCA_903891395.1 uncultured Hyphomicrobiales bacterium
TCGCGGCCAAGGTCGAGGACATGATCAACACGGTCGTGCGCCAGATCGCGTTCTATTCCTTCGAGCGCAAAGTGCATCTGGAGCGCCGCAATGGCGAACTCACCGCCGACAAGATTTGCGAGCTATGGATGTCGGTGCAGAGCGAGAGCCTCGGCCCCGCGATCGAATTGAAGGAAGGCTACGAGACCTTCTGGACGTATATTCCGCACTTCATCCATTCGCCGTTCTACGTCTACGCCTATGCCTTCGGCGATTGCCTGGTGAATTCGCTCTATGCGGTCTACGAGAAATCGAATGAAGGCTTTGCCGAGCGCTATTTGGCGATGCTCGCTGCCGGCGGCACCAAGCATCATTCCGAATTGCTCAAGCCCTTTGGCCTGGACGCGACCGACCCGAAATTCTGGGACGGGGGCCTGAGCGTCATCGCCGGCATGATCGACGAGCTAGAGAAGCTGGGATAGCTCTTGTTTTTCAATGATATAGATACGTTGTACGTTCTGTAAAACTCTGTTATACAGAACGTACAACGTATCGGAGATCTGCCATGTCGATTGAAAAGAAAATAGAAGCCGATCCGCGCGGCACTCCGGTTGGTGTGGTGCAACTCAAGAAGGTCGGCAATTCCACCGGCATGATCTTGCCGAAAGAAATCATGGCGCGGCTCAATCTCAGTGTCGGTGACAGTTTTTACGCCACAATGACTCCGGAAGGCGGCATTCGCTTTACGCCATACGATCCGAAGTTCGACAAGGCCATGGAAGTCGCGCGGCGTGGTATGAAGATTTATCGCAACGCGCTCTCCGAACTCGCTAAATGACAGAGCCTGAATGGCTGACTGTCACGATCATCGTCGCTATCCATGACGAGCAGCTTGCCATTCACGGTGGTCCTTCCGGCATTCGCGACAGCGGCATGCTTGAGTCCGCCCTTGATCGTCCTCGCAATAAGTGGGCTTACGAAAACGCCGAATTGCCTGAACTTGCCGCCGCATACGGCTTTGGAATCGCCAAAAATCACCCGTTCGTTGACGGCAACAAGCGCACTTCGTTGCTGGCCCTTTATACTTTTCTCGGCATAAACGGCATCGAGTTTGTGGTGCCCGAGGCGGAAGCGGCTTCGATGATCCTGTCCCTTGCCGCCGGCGAAGTGAGCGAAGAAAGTCTCACGCGTTGGATCAAAGACAACTGGCCGAAGGCGTAATCCGAATGCCCAAAGTCTGGATCGAAGTGGCGCTGAACGGGCCTTGGGGTCGCGAACGCCAACCGACGATTCCGATTTCCGTCGATGACATCGTCGCCGACGGCATCGCGGCGGCGAGGGCAGGCGCGGCGATCGTGCATCTGCATGCCTATGACGAAAGCACCGGCCGGCAGCGCGACGACTGGCGCACGTACGCCAGCATCATCGAGGGTATCCGCGCGCAATGCGACGTCATCGTCTATCCGACGATCCCGATCGCCGGTTCGGGCTTTGCCGGCGCTGTGACAGGTG
The DNA here is from genome assembly GCA_903891395.1 of uncultured Hyphomicrobiales bacterium. Taxonomy (GTDB): domain Bacteria; phylum Pseudomonadota; class Alphaproteobacteria; order Rhizobiales; family Xanthobacteraceae; genus Pseudolabrys. The sequence goes on from CAITEM010000367.1 coordinate 1,492, forward strand.
CGCGCGAACGTTACGCGCACCTTGAGGAATTGGCGAAGCGCGGGCTGGTCGAATGGGCGGTGGTCGATCCCGGCTCGGCGAACATCGCGCGGCTCGATGCGCTCTCGCGCAAGGAATTGGGCTTCGTCTATCAAAATCCGGACGCGCACATCATCGAAGGTTTGCGCGTTTGCGCAGATTACGATGTGCGGCCGAGTTACGCCATCTATGAGCCGGGCTTTACGCGGGCCGGCGCGGTGCTGGCGTCGGCGTATCCGGGCCTGCCGGCGCCGATTTATCGCTTCATGTTCTCCGAGCAGTTCGCCTTCGGCTTTCCGCCCAAGCCGCAATATCTTGATGCGCATCTGGCCTTGCTGACTGAGGCCGCGCCCGGCGCACCGTGGATGGTCGCGGGGCTTGGTCTCGACATCCGCCCGCTGATCGCGCCGGTGGTCGAACGCGGCGGCCATATCCGCGTCGGTCTCGAAGACCGGCTCTTGGGTGTGCACGAGTCCAATGCTGCATTGGTCGAAGAGGCGGTTCGCCTGGTGCGTGATGCCGGCGGCGAACCGGCGGCGGCGGCCGAGGTCAGGGCGGCCTGCACGGCGGCGGACTTGAAGCTGAGGCGGAGCGCCTAGTCGCAGCCCTTGCGGCCGCTGCGGGTCGAGAGTTGGTATTCAAAGCATTGCATCGTGATGTCGAGTGGCGGCTCGCTGTCCCGGTTCAGCCGATAGACGTTACGCGAGAGGTCGGTGGATTCGTCGCGCCCACAGACCGTGCGGTTCTTGCTTGATATGGTCTTGGACGATTGCCGCGTCAGAACGAGCTTGTGCTTGATGTCGTCGACGCGCGAAAAGCTGAGCGGGCCGGCAAGCCCGTCGTCGTTATCGACGATATACGAACCGCTCGGCTCGCTACCGTTCTTGATATCGGACGTCATCTTCTCGATGGCGTCGACACTCGGCTTGCTGAGTTTCAAGGGTTCCTTGCGTGTCGTCACATACAGGCCATCGCGGTTGAATGCGACCAATTGATCGCCCGCCTGACCGAAGCAACCCCACGACAGGATGCCTGCATTTGCCCCTGCCAACGGTGCGCCGGCGGCAAGAGCAGCGAGCAATACTGAAAGAATTCTGATGCGCGTCACTCGTTTCGTCCTCCCCCGGTCCCTATATTGGTAGCACACCAGCCCCGACAGGTTCATGCCTCCCACCGATCTCGAAAAGAACCGCTTTTCCGCTCGCGCCAGGCGCTACGCCAACGTCGGTACCAAAGTCGGCGGCGTCGCGGCACGTATGGCGGGCCAGCGGCTGTTCGGGGCCAAGCCCGATGACCGCTCCGGCAATGCGCTGGCGCTGGCTTCCGCGCTCGGCGGGCTGAAAGGCCCCATCATGAAGGTGGCGCAGTTGCTTGCCACCATTCCGGACGCGGTGCCGGCGGAATACGCCAATGAGTTGATGAAGCTGCAGAGTCAGGCGCCGCCGATGGGCTGGGCCTTCGTCAAGCGCCGCATGCAGGCCGAGCTCGGCGCCGGCTGGGAGCAAAAGTTCAAAAGCTTCGAGCACCATCCGGCGGCCGCGGCCTCGCTCGGCCAGGTGCATCGCGCCACGACGCTGAACGGCAGCGAACTGGCCTGCAAGCTGCAGTATCCCGACATGCAGTCCGCGGTCGAAGCCGATCTCAACCAACTGCAATTATTTATGTCGATCCGCAAGCGATTCGATCCGGCGATCGACGCCACCGAAATCGCCGTCGAGATCGGCGCGCGGCTGCGCGAAGAACTCGACTACGTCCGCGAGGCCAAGCACACCGCGCTCTATCGGCACATGCTTAAAGACGAGGATTCCATCCGTGTGCCGCAGGTCTATCCGGATCTCTCGACCGGGCGCTTGCTGACGATGCAGTGGATGAACGGCCGCAAGCTGCTCGATCACAAGGACGCCTCGCTCGAATTGCGCAACAAACTGGCCACCGCGATGTTCACCGCCTGGTGGTTTCCGTTCAGCCGCTTTGGCGTCATCCACGGCGACCCGCATCTCGGCAATTACAGCGTGTTCGACGACGCCAAGGGCGAGCCGGCAGGCATTAACCTGCTCGACTATGGCTGCATCCGCGTTTTTCCGCCGAGCTTCGTCGGCGGTGTGGTCGATCTCTATCGCGGTCTGCACGACAATGACGACGCCCGCGTGGTGCATGCCTACGAGACCTGGGGGTTCAAGCGGCTGTCGCGCGAACTGATCGATTCGCTCAACATCTGGGCGCGCTTCATCTACGGTCCCTTGCTCGACGACCGCATCCGCACCATCGCCGATGGCGTGAAGCCCTCGCAATACGGCCGCAAGGAAGCGTTCAAGGTGCACCAAGCGCTGAAGAAGCAGGGGCCGGTCACGGTGCCGCGCGAATTCGTCTTTATGGACCGTGCCGCCATCGGCCTTGGCGCCGTGTTTCTGCACCTCAACGCCGAACTGAATTTCTATAAGCTTTTCAACGAGGCGATCGAGCGGTTCGACATCGAACGGGTCGCCGAGCGGCAACGCCAGGCGCTTGAGCAGGCCGGACTGACGACGGCCTCCTGATATTCCGGTTGGGTGCGCTTGTCGGGGCTGTCCAGGCCGCCCTGACCAAGGCCGAAAAGCCTGCCGGAAAAGGCTTTATTCCAGCCTTGCAACCGGAGGGCGGCAGCCCCCTTTTGAACGTTGATTCACAGCAGCCAAGGGCGCAACCGTTGCTCTTAACGCCCGATTGCGCTACCTCACTGCCGCCAGTTACTTCGGAGAACTTCCCCCATGGCCGACCACGGCACTGTCGAATACGCCACCGCCACCGGAAACGACTATCCGGCGCACGAAAATACGTACGAGACCTTCGTCAAATTCGCGACCGTCGGCACCATTTACGTCATCAACCTGATGCTCGCCCTCGCGGTCGGCGGGGTGATGGGCCACTGGTTCATGGCGTTGCCGGTCTTCATCATCGGGATCATCGGCCTGATCCCGGGTCTGGTCACCGGTTCGAAGACCTCAAGCGTTGTTGCTTTCGTGATCTGCTTCCTGATCTTCGCGTTCAACGGGCTGTAGTCGCGCACGATATCGGCTTGAATGCGGGGGGAGACGCGAATGCGAATTGCCGTAGCGCGTGAATCCGACGCCGGCGAGCCCCGCGTTGCCGCGACACCGGAAACCGTCAAGAAATTCCTGGCGCTCGGCGCCGACGTCGCGGTCGCCCGCGGCGCCGGCAATGCCTCCGGCATTCTTGACGCCGATTACGAAGCCGCCGGCGCCGTCGTCGGCGACGATGTCACCAAGGACGCCGACATCGTCCTGAAGGTGCGCCGTCCCGCGCCCAATGAATTGTCGCAATACAAAAAGGGCGCCCTGGTCGTCGCGATCATGGACCCCTACGGCAACGAAGCCGCGCTCAAGCAGATGGCCGATGCGGGGCTGATTGCCTTCGCCATGGAATTGATGCCGCGCATCACCCGCGCGCAGTCGATGGACGTGCTGTCGAGCCAGGCCAATCTCGCCGGCTATCGCGCCGTGATCGACGCCGCCGGCGAATATGGCCGCGCGCTGCCGATGATGATGACCGCGGCAGGCACCGTGCCCGCCGCCAAGGTCTTTGTCATGGGTGTCGGCGTTGCGGGCCTGCAGGCGATCGCGACCGCGCGCCGCATGGGCGCGGGTGTCACCGCGACCGACGTCCGGCCCGCCACCAAGGAACAGGTCGAAAGTCTCGGCGCCAAGTTCCTGGCGGTCGAGGACGAGTAATTCAAGAATGCGCAGA
>CAITEM010000368.1 GCA_903891395.1 uncultured Hyphomicrobiales bacterium
CGGCCGAATCCCTTGGCCTCGGTCACGGTAATGCCTTGCAGACCGACCTCCTGAAGGGCCTCTTTCACTTCATCGAGCTTGAACGGCTTGATAATCGCTTCGATTTTTTTCATTGGTGCTCGATCCTCCCATAGCCCGCCCTACGCAGTCGGCGAGCCGCGCTTCCGGGTAGCAGGTCCCGTGCCAAGCCCGAAAATGCGCAAAAAGCGTGTGCCGTCAGTTGCTTGAAACGAGGGCAGCGCCGCGGTCCCGGCACTGCCGACAGAGGCGCGCCTTCAGATTAAGCAATCTGTATAAATTTTGAGCAGATGACAAAGATATGTTGTGCCGCAGCGAATTAGCGTTGATTTGTCCGACTTTGGTGAGGGCGGTAGGGTCGAGGATGAATGAACTTTTGACCACCGCAGAGATGGGCGAGGCCGACCGGCTGACAATTGCTGGTGGGGTCGCCGGGATCGCGCTGATGGAGAGCGCCGGTCGCGCCGTCGCGGACGCCGTGGCGTCGGGCGGGTACGGCAAGAGGGTGCTGGTCGTCACAGGGATCGGTAATAACGGCGGTGACGGCTTCGTGGCGGCGCGTGTGCTGGCCGAGCGCGGTTTCGCGGTGACGGTTGTCGGCGACCGCGGCCGGCTCAAGGGCGATGCGTCGATCGCCGCCGCGCGATGGCACGGCAAAGTTGAGGCGGCTACGGGCACGCTCGCCGATTGTGATGTGATCGTCGATGCGCTGTTCGGCGCCGGGCTCGACCGTGACGTTGAAGGCCAGTCCCTCGCGATGATCGAGGCGATGAATGCAGCCGGGCGGCCGGTTGTCGCGGTCGATCTGCCGTCCGGCATTAACGGCACGACCGGCGCTGTGATGGGTGCGGCAGTCAAGGCCACGCGCACCGTGACGTTCTTCCGCCGCAAGCCCGGCCACCTGTTGCTGCCGGGGCGGCTGCACTGCGGGCCGGTGACCCTCGCTGACATCGGCATTCCAGCCAGCGTGCTGGACCGGGTCCAGCCAAAGACTTTTGCCAACGATCCCGGTCTGTGGATCGATCGTTTTCCGGTACTTCGCCCCCAGGGTCACAAGTATTCACGCGGCCACGCGGTCGTTGTGTCGGGCGGATTGTCGACGACCGGCGCGGCCCGGCTGGCGGCGCGGGCGGCGCTTCGCGCCGGGGCGGGGCTTGTCACCATCGCCAGTCCGCGCGAGGCCCTGGCCGTGAACGCCGCCTCGAGCCTGGCCGTCATGGTGCGTCCGGTCGACGGCGCCGATGAGCTGGCAGCCTTCCTCTCCGACAGGCGCCGCAATGCCGTTGTCCTCGGCCCCGGGGGTGGCGTCGGCTCCGAAATGCGGGAACAAGTGCTTGCCGCTTTGGCCCGTGAGGCCGCGGTCGTGCTCGACGCCGATGCGCTCACCAGCTTCGCCGAGCGGCCGGAGGCACTTTTCGACGTTATTGCCAAACGGCCCCAGTACAACGTCGTTTTGACGCCACACGATGGCGAATTCTCTCGTTTATTTAAAGTGATAGATAAGGATGCTCATCTTAAATCAAAACTTGAAAAAGCACGCGCAGCAGCTTCTCTCAGCAAAGCTGTTGTCCTCCTCAAAGGCGCCGATACGGTGGTGGGTGGCCCCGACGACCGCGCCTCGATCGCCGAAAACGCGCCGCCTTATTTGGCCACCGCGGGCGCCGGTGACGTGCTCGCCGGCATCCTCGGCGGCCTTTTGGCGCAGGGAACGGCAGCGTTCGAGGCGGCCAGCGCGGCGGTTTGGCTGCACGGCGAGGCGGCCAGCGAATTCGGACCCGGTTTGATCGCGGAGGACCTCAGTGAGGCCTTGCCGGCGGTCTATCGGAGGCTCTTTGCGGCTCTCGCCTGAGACCGATCCGCCGCAACGGCCGCACGACCAAACGGTCCCGCCGAAAGCCCGGAACGGCGTTCGGGCGCTTGCGCACGGGGGTGTGCCGCGTTAAGCCGTGCCGCGCCAAGCCTTTGCTGGATTGCGGCGCGGAGACGTCTGTCCTTTGCGGGCGTGGCGGAATTGGTAGACGCGCTGGATTTAGGTTCCAGTGGCGAAAGTCGTGGGGGTTCGAGTCCCTCCGCCCGCACCA
>CAITEM010000369.1 GCA_903891395.1 uncultured Hyphomicrobiales bacterium
CGACCTGATAGACGAGCGCCATGATTCCATGGAAAGTTCTCGATACGGCCAAAGTGCCCGGCGGCGACGAAGTGCTGCGTCTGAAACAGCGCGGGCATGAGTTCGTCATCATGCTCGGTGACAATCAATTGATGAGCAATCGCCTCAGCGCCACGGAGCAAGCGCTGGCGACCATCGCCTGCGACGGGCTGCGCGCCGCGAAACAGCCGCGCATTCTGATCGGCGGTTTGGGCATGGGCTTCACTTTGCGCGCCGCGCTCAAGATCCTCAGCCCGCACGCCCGCATCGCTGTGGCCGAACTCGTGCCGGCCGTCGTCAAATGGGCGCGCGGCCCAATGGCGGAAATCTTCGCCGGCTGCCTCGAAGATTCGCGCGTCACCATTCACGAAACCGACGTCGGTGAACTCATCCGCGCCGGCAAGCTGGCTTACGATGCCATTTTGCTCGACGTCGACAACGGGCCGGAAGGCCTCAGCCGCGTCGCCAATGACGCACTTTACGACGACAAGGGATTGCGCGCCGCGCATGCAGCGTTGCGGGCCGGCGGCGTGCTGGCGATCTGGTCGTCGGCGCCGCACGCGGAATTTGCCGCGCGGCTGCGCAAGACTAAATTCGCCGTGAAAGAAATTCCGATCCGCGCCAAGGGCCCGCGCGGCGGCGCGCAGCATCTGATGTGGACGGCGACACGCGCCGGTCGTTAGCGCGGCGAGGCGCCTGTACGAACCCGACGGTGAACAATACGGCTCTAGGCGACCCGGATGACGCCCGTCGCGCCGTTGGTCTGGAATTGACCGGCGCGTTTGACGCGGTTGCGCCCGGCCGCCTTGGCCCGGTACAGCGCCTCGTCAGCCTGCTCCAACAACATGCTCAACGTGGTCTCGCCGTCGCCGCTCGCCGCGACGCCGCCGCTGACCGTCGCATTGACTTCTCGATCCTTGATGGCGCGGCAACTTTCAAAGAAGGCGACGCGAATGCGTTCCGCCTTCACACACGTCGGCTCGACGCTCGAGCGTGGCGACACCACGGCGAATTCCTCGCCGCCAAGCCTGCCAAAGACATCCGTGTGCCGGAGCGCGGCGTTTGTGACTTCGCAGAACTTTCGGATGACGGCGTCGCCGACCGCGTGCCCATGTGTGTCATTGATCGACTTGAAAAAATCGAGGTCGAACATGATGATCGATACTGGCACGCCTTCCACCCGGCACCGCTCCAGAATTTTTTCGGCACTCGATATGAATGACGCGCGATTGGCGATGCCAGTGAGCGAATCGATGCTGGCAATGAGCTTGCTCGCGGCTTCGCTGCGGCCTTTGACCAGCGCGATCATGCACATCGCGGTGGCGAACGAGAAAAGAATGCTTTCGAAGTGAATTACGCCGAAGAAACTCATCAAGCGCGGGACCAGGTGGGTTGCGCCGTCGGACATACTGATGGCCCCCATCAACATGACGGTCGCGTGCACGGTTGTGAAAATGATCATCGGCCAGCGCGCCGGCAATAACGGCTTGCGCTGTAGCCAAAGCGTTGTCGCGGCCGCATATAAATAGGCGGCGTTTATCAGAAGGCCGAGGTTGGCGATGCTGTTCTGGAATACGGGCAAGGCACTGGCCAACATCAAGACGATCGAGCCGAGGAAAACGATCGCGAGCGGCGCCGGTTTTAAATCGAAGGCTCGTGCGCCCTTCCATACAAAGCCCTGAGAGAGGGCCAGCAGGATGTTTCCGAAGTCCAGAAGCAGTTTGTCTTGCATGGTCTGGCCGACCAGCAACAAAAAGATGCCGCCGGATAAAAACAGACCGGCCAACCCCAGATACCCCAAGGCGGGCGCTCTTTGGTTCAGCCACCAGGCTCCAATCAGGATCGACCCCGAGCACGCGGCGGCGAAACTTCCCATCACCAGCAAAGTTGGAATATCGAGCGACATCGGACCTGCAATTCCTCGCCTTCGGGACAAAACGCTTTGCCCCGCTGCCACGTCATTTGAACATTCCCCGCGTGTGGTATTTGCGGCCTGCCTGTTGAATAAGTACGTGCAAAGACCGTTCTCATTTTAACGATCGGTCCGGATCTGGCGAATTTCGCCGCTGTCGGCGGCTCATCGGTATCCTGGCACCGACCCTCGCAAAATCGCAGCTTACCGCTTATGTCTGTGGCGGGACGGAGTAAGAGCATGGATGAAAGCATTTCCTCACTGATCGACCGCGCCGGGCTCGACAAAGCCAAGGTCCGCCAATTGATCGGCCGCGGCCTCGAAGGCGCCGACGACGGCGAGCTGTTTCTGGAGTACCGCCAGTCCGAGGTCATGGCCTTCGACAATGGCCGGCTGAAACAGGCGACCTACGACACCTCGCAAGGCTTCGGTCTGCGCGCCGTCAAAGGCGAAGCGGTCGGCTATGCCCATGCCTCCGACCTGTCGGAAGGCGCGCTGGCGCGGGCCGCCGAAGCCGTGCGCGCGGTCAACAGCGGCCACACCGGCACCTACGCCGACGCGCCCGGCCGCACCAACCGCAAGCTCTATGGCGACGACAGTCCGCTCGCGGCGCAGCCGTTCGAGTCGAAGGTGAAGCTGCTCGAAACGATCGACGCCTATGCGCGCGCCAAGGACCCGCGCGTCCGGCAGGTCACCGCCAGTATCGCGGCCACCTGGCAGGTGGTCGAGATCCTGCGCGCCGACGGCGAAACCTACCGCGACATTCGTCCGCTGGTGCGCCTCAATGTTTCGGTGGTGACCGGCGACGGCGACCGGCAGGAATCCGGCAGCCACGGCGTCGGCGGCCGCGAGGGTTACGAGCGCTTCATCGCCACCCATAGCTGGCAGTCGGCGGTCGATGAAGCGCTGCGCCAGTCGCTGGTCAATCTCGAGGCGGTCGCTGCGCCGGCCGGCGAAATGGACGTCGTGCTCGGCTCCGGCTGGCCCGGAGTCATGTTGCACGAAGCCGTCGGCCACGGTCTCGAAGGCGACTTCAACCGTAAAAAGACGTCCGCCTTTGCCGGCCTGATGGGTAAGCAGGTCGCCGCCAAGGGCGTTACCGTCATTGACGACGGCACCATCGCTTCACGGCGCGGTTCGCTCTCCATCGACGACGAAGGCACGCCGACCAGCCGCACCGTGCTGATCGAAGACGGTATTCTCGTCGGCTACATGCAGGACCGGCAGAATGCGCGGCTGATGAACATGAAGCCGACCGGCAACGGACGGCGCGAAAGCCACGCCCATGTGCCGATGCCGCGCATGACCAACACCGCGATGCTCGCCGGCGACAAGGATCCGGCGGAAATCATCGCCTCGGTGAAGAACGGCCTTTACGCCGTGAACTTCGGCGGCGGCCAGGTCGACATCACCTCAGGCAAATATGTGTTTCAGTGCACCGAAGCCTACAAGATCGAGAACGGCAAGGTCACCGCTCCGGTGAAGGGCGCCATGCTGATCGGCAATGGACCGACCGACTTGCATCGTATCTCAATGATCGGCAACGACTTTGCGCTCGATCCCGGTATCGGCACTTGCGGCAAGAACGGCCAGGGCGTGCCGGTAGGCGTCGGTCAGCCCAGCCTGCGCATGGACCGCATTACAGTGGGAGGCACCGCATGACCGACGTAACCGTCGCACCACGCAGATATCACCTGCTGAAGTCGGTCGCCGAGATCGCCGCTATCGTGCTGGTCGTCGCCGCGGCCAAGACCGCGATCGCGGAACCGTTCTACGTGCCTTCGGGCTCGATGGAGCCAACGCTGCTGATCGGCGACGAATTGCTGGCAACGAAATTCCCTTACGGCTACAGCGCCGCTTCTCTGCCGGCCTTCATCGTGCTGCCGACCAATGAGCGTTATCTCGGCGCCCTGCCGCACCGCGGCGACGTCGTGGTGTTTCGCTGGCCTGGCGACCGTGCCCAGGTCTGGGTCAAGCGCGTAATCGGGCTGCCGGGCGACCGCATTTCATTGCGCGACGGCCGCGTCTCGATCAACGGCAAGGAAGTCGAGATTCGTCCCGCCGGTACCGGACAATCCGAGATCGAGGACGGCTCGACCATTCCGGCGGCGCGTTTCATCGAGACCTTGGACAATCGCGAGCATGAGTTCTTCAAGCTGACGATGAACAACTCGCTCGACAACATCCCGGAGACGGTGGTCCCGGCCGATCATCTGTTCGTCATGGGTGACAACCGCGACAACTCCGCCGACAGCCGCGTGCCGGTCCGCGAAGGCGGCGTCGGCATGCTGCCGGTCGCCAATCTGGTCGGCCGCGTCGACGGCATTGTCGGCTCGTGGGACTTGGCGATGAGGAACCAGCCGGTGTGGAACTGGCCGTCAGGGTTCCGGGTGTCGCGGTTTTTCAGCGCGGTGAACTAACTATCGCACGACGCCGGAAATACAGCACGGCTTGCTGCGCGGCGGTTTGAGATTGTCCTTCAGATAGCAGCGCGGCGTCACGCTGATGTAGCCCGGCCGCGCATAGGTCCAGGCGCGGCATTTGTTGTCAGCTTCGCAGGCCGCCTTGCACGCGGCACCGGCGGGATCCGGGGCGACATCAAAATAACGATAGTCGCCGCCGAGCCGGTCGATGTTGAACTCAAGCGGCCCGTTACGCGGCTCGATCGCGCCGGCGCCGCGCACGCCGGAGACGCAGCAGGTGTCTTCGTTGCGGGGCGTGACTTTAGTTTTCAGCCAGCAGGTCGCGGTGGTCGTCGTCGTGCGCGGATAGGAGAAACTCCAAGCCTTGCATCGCCCGTCGCGCTCGCAGCGCGCCGCGCATTGTTCCGGATCGCCGTTTCGAATCGGGAAACTGGTGTAGTCGCCGCCACGCCGGTCGAAACCGCTTTGCGCCCGCGCGGCACCGCTCAATGCTACGACCGTCAGCACCAGCGCAGCAGTGAAACGAAACAGACGCGGCATGGCCAAGGCGCTCCCTTAAGCCATGGTAACGCACGGCGGTCAGAAAAGTCCTTGTACAAAATACGCCGGTAAAAAGTCAGCGCCCGCCAGAGGGGCTGGCGGGCGCTGGATCCGGCCGCGAGAGGGGATGTTCGCGGGTCTCCGGATCGCGGCCGATGAGAGGGATCGGCCGTTTGGCGTTAATCTTCAGATGGTGTGACGCGCCGGCCGGTCGATGCGGGGCTGCTGAACGCCGCTGGCGACGCGCGGGCCGCCTTGCGGGCGCACGACAGGGCGATTCATCCTCCGTTCGATGGCGCGCTCGCGCAGCAGCGCGGTCGGATCCTCCCAGAACGGCTCCGAAAAGGCGTCACGGACGTCGGCGCGGGTAATCCCGATATCGGCAAGCATGCGGCGGTCGAGCTTGGCCAATTGGCTCGCCTGGCGCCGGTTGCGGCGCGCGCGAGCGACGATTTTGAGCCAATAGGCCGACACAGCCAGCAACGACGCGACGGCGCGCACCAGGGCGCCGCCGGCGATCGGTAAAACGGGGATATTCGCGCTCATGTCAGTCTCCATCCAGTTCGCGGTTCGGGTCCTTCAATCGCCTTTGCCACTCACCGCAGCCACCCGAAACCGGCACCCGATTCCTAGGGCGTGGAGGATAAATGGACCTAGGGGATTGATTAGTAAAACGAATGTTTCTAATCTAATCCATCGCTCTTAGTGATATGAATTCCCGGCCGATAGGCCCTTTTTCGAGGATTTGCGTCATGACCGCGCTGCTCGACATCGACCAATTGCGCAGCTTCATCGCCATCGCCGAGACCGGCAGCTTCACCAAGGCGGCCGAGGTCGTGAATAAGACCCAGTCTGCGGTGTCGATGCAGATGAAGCGGCTCGAGGAACGCCTCGACCGCCCGGTGTTCGCGCGTGACGGCCGCGCCTCCAAGCTGACGGAAGACGGCCAGCGCCTGCTCGATTACGCGCGCCGCATCGTCAAACTGAACGTCGAAACCATCGCCGCGTTTTCGGACGCCGAGTTGTCCGGCCGCGTCAGACTCGGCGTACCGGATGATTACGCCGACCGATATTTGCCCGAGATCATGGCGCGGTTTTCGCGCGCCTATCCCGGTGTTGAACTGAGCGTCATTTGCGAGCCGTCGGTCGATCTGCTTGAGCGCATCGACGCCAACGAGATCGATCTCGCCATCGTCACCAATTGCGAAACCAAGCGCGCCGCGGAAACCTTCCGCCGCGAACGGCTGCTGTGGGTGACATCGGCGCGGCATTCGACGCATGCCGAAGAGCGCCTGCCGCTCGCGCTCGGCCGTCCGACATGCAGTTGGCGGCGGATTGCCGTCGAGAAGCTTGAGTCCGTCGGACGGCAATACCGCGTCATTTATTCAAGCTCCAGCGCGGGCGCGGTCGCCGCCGCCGTTCTTGCAGGGCTATCGGTGTCGGTCTTGCCTGAGTCGGGCTTGCGGCCCGGCATGCGCGTGCTCACGAAAGCCGAAGGATTTCCCGACCTGCCGACCTGCCGCATCGGCCTGGTGCGCAGCGCGCATGAAAGTTCGGCACTGGCTGCCGCGCTCGCCGAGCACATCGTATCGTCGCTGGACAATTTGTCGGAACAGCAGGCGGCGGAATAATCAACATATCTCCGCAACCGTCGCGTCCAACAACCGCGCCAAATCCGCCGGCGCGAGTTCGGCCTGCAAACCGCGCCGTCCGCCATTGACGACGATGCGCGGAAACGCCAGCGCCGATTGCTCGATGAACACCCGCACGCGCTTCTTCTGGCCGAACGGCGAAATACCGCCGACGTGATAGCCGGTCAGGCGCTCGGCTTCCTCCGCGCCGAGCATCGCCGCGCTCTTAGCGCCGGCGGCATGCGCAAGCTTTTTCAGATTCACTTCGCGGTCGGAGGGCGCCAGGACGCAGACCACGTCCCCCGCCCGCGCCATGAGTGTCTTGAGCAACCGCGCCGGCTCGATGCCCAGAGCTTCAGCCGCCTGCATGCCGATACGCTCGGCATTCGGGTCGTACTCATATTCATGCAGCGTGAAGGCGATGCCAGCTTTTTCCAGGGCAAGCGTTGCGGGCGTGGATTTCGCCATGGCTCGCCCTAATACGCATACTCGTCGAAAATCGGTTCGATCGAGCCGTTCCATTCGTTGAAATATTTCTCGAGCAATTCCTCAGCCGGCGTGATGCCACGCGCGATGCTCTCTTCCAGCGGACGCAAATAGCGCGTTTCGTCGCGGCCGTTGCGGTCGAGATGCTGACGGCGCACCAGGCCCTTTGCCGCCAGCCGCAGCGTTTCCTGCGCCAGCGTGAAGACATTGCGGTTGCCGATTTCGGCGCGGAAACCGCGCACCGGCACGTCATTGCGGAGTTTCTGGCGTTCTTCCGCGCTCCAGCCTTTGACCATCTCCCAACAGGCGTCGAGCGCGACGTCGTCGTATAAAAGGCCGACCCAGTAGGCCGACAGCGACGGCAGCCTGCGCCACGGCCCGCCGTCGGCGCCGCGCATTTCCAGATAGCGTTTCAGCCGCACCTCGGGAAAAATCGTGCTGAGGTGATTGGCCCAGTCGGAGATGCAGGGCCGCTCGCCCGGCAGCGTATCAAGCTTGCCGGCGAAGAAATCCTTGAACGATTTACCCGAGACATCGATGTATTTGTCGCCGCGCTTGACGAAATACATCGGCACGTCGAGCGCGTAGTCGGTGTAGCGCTCGAAACCCATGCCGTCGTCGAAAGCCCAGGGCAGCATGCCGGAACGGTTATTGTCGGTGTCGGTCCAGATCTGCGATCGAAACGACAGAAAGCCGTTCGGCTTGCCTTCGGTGAACGGCGAATTGGCGAACAGCGCGGTCGCCACGGGCTGCAGCGCCAGCGACACGCGCAGCTTCTTGACCATGTCGGCTTCGGACGAGAAGTCGAGGTTCGCCTGTACGGTGCAGGTGCGGTACATCATGTCGAGGCCGTATTGGCCGACCTTCGGCATATAGTCGGTCATGATCTTGTAGCGGCCTTTGGGCATCACCGGCATGTCGGCGCGGGCCCAATTGGGCGTCATGCCCATGCCGAGAAAGCCGATCCCCAAGGGCTTGGCCACTTCGCGCACCTGCGCCAGATGCGCCATCAACTCGGACGCCGTCTGGTGCACGCTTTCGACCGGCGCGCCGGACAGTTCGAACTGACCACCGGGCTCCAGCGAAATGGCGCCGCCACCGGTGACGTCGAACATGCCGATGATGTTGTCGCCTTCCATGATCGGCTCCCAGCCGAGCAAGTCATGCATGCCTTCAAGCAGCGCGCGGATGCCGCGCGGACCGGCATAGGGCACAGGATTGTGCCCATCGATGGTGAAG
>CAITEM010000370.1 GCA_903891395.1 uncultured Hyphomicrobiales bacterium
AGCGGCGGCGGCACCATTAGTGGCGTCAATTGGACCTCACGGGCGCTGAGATACGGCTCGGCGGCGGCCGGCAGCGATGCCACGCCGGTTAACAGCACGGCGATGAGCGCGATACGGAAAATCATTCGCATAGGATTTCTCCTGATCTGTGAATTATCGGCAAGTGCGAGTCCTCCGCAAGCGGGGACCGAGTGCTCGGCTAGACCGGATTCCCGCTTGCACGGGAATGAGGAAAGCCGGCGTTAAGCCATGTCCCAGTCGGGCCTGATCATGCCGGCGACGCCATCGAACGCGCCGGGCGCCAATTCCACGACCAGCATGCGGGAAGGATCGACCGGACCCGGCATCGTCACCTGGCCTTTCGGAATGCGCTTGAAGCCGGACTTCGAATAATACGGCTCGTCACCGACCAGCAGAACAAGTTTGTGGCCCTTGGCCTTGGCCTCGACGAGCGCCTTTTTGATCAAGACCGAACCGACGCCGCGCGAGCGAAACGGCGGCTCGACGGTCAGCGGGCCCAACAGCAGCGCCGGCGCCGGCCCGATATAGACCGGTGTCAGCCGCACCGAGCCGATCATCAATGTGCCGATACGCGCGGTGAACGACAGTTCGAGCAGATGGCCCCTGCCCTCGCGAATACGATAGGCGCTGCGCGCATAACGGCCGGGGCCGAAAGTGCGCTCGTGCAGCCGCTCTATCGCGGTCGCGTCGCCGGCAGTTTCCGGCGTGATGGTCAGCGACAGTTCGCTCATACGGGAATTGCTTGCCTTCGACTTCTATCGACGTGCGATTAGCATTTGGGCCGATTCTGGTCCAATCGACCGTGGCGTTATGGCCCGCGACGCCCTAAATGACTAGCAGCACGGTAGGAGATTATTGCAATGGGACTGCTGGTTGACGGCGTTTGGCAACAGGACGGCCAGCGCACCAAAGACGGCCATTTCGTCCGGCCGCAGGCCGGCTTCCGCAACTGGGTGACGCCCGACGGCGGCCCCGGTCCGTCCGGCCAGGGCGGCTTTGCCGCCGAGAGCGGCCGCTACCATCTTTATGTCTCGCTCGCCTGTCCCTGGGCGCACCGGACCATCATCTTCCGCAAGCTGAAAGGTCTGGAGAACGTCATCTCCCTTTCCACCGTGTCGCCCGACATGCTGCAGGACGGCTGGACCTTCAACACAGACGAAGGCTCGAGCGGCGACGAGGTCAACGGCAAGAGCAAGTTGTCGGAAATCTACGTGCTGGCGGATCCGAAATATACCGGGCGCGTCAGTGTGCCTGTGCTGTGGGACAAGCAGAAGAAGACGATCGTCAACAACGAGTCGTCCGAAATCATCCGCATGCTGAATTCGGCGTTCGACGCCTTCACCAATGTCCGCACCGACTACTACCCGCAGGCGCTGCGCTCCGAAATCGACCGGCTCAACGACCTGATCTATCCTAACATCAACAACGGTGTTTACCGCGCCGGCTTCGCCACCGGACAGGAGGCTTACGAGACCGCGTTCCGCGGCGTGTTCGATACGCTCGATGAGCTTGAACTTATTTTGGCGAAGCAGCGCTATCTCTCTGGTGCCGCGATCACCGAAGCCGACTGGCGGCTGTTCGGCACGCTGATCCGCTTCGACGCGGTGTATTACTCGCACTTCAAGTGCAACTGGCGGCGCATCGCCGAGTATCCAAATCTGTCGAATTACCTGTGCGATCTCTATCAGGTGCCGGGCGTAGCTGAGACCGTCAATCTGCAGCAGATCAAGCGGCACTATTACGGCAGCCAGCGCCAGGTGAACCCGACAGGCATTGTACCGGTCGGCCCGCAACTCGACTTCGCCGCGCCGCATGATAGAGCGAGGTTTGGATGAGATTGCGCTCGTCGTCCCCGCAAAGGCGGGAATGACGCCGGGTCGAACGAAGTTTCATTCCAAGAATGGCCGTCATCGCGAAAGTACGAGGACCGAGCATGCCGGAGAAAACCATCGACGTCGGCGCCATGATCGACGCCAAGGGCATGGGACCGCGGCAATGGGCCGTGATCGTGCTCTGCGCGCTGGTCGCACTGCTCGATGGACTGGACCTGCAATCGATCGGTCTGGCCGCGCCGGCCATCGCGCAACAGCTCCACATCCCGCCGCAGTCGCTCGGCGCGGTGTTCAGCGCCGCACTCGCCGGACTGACACTCGGCGCCTTCAGTCTTGGTCCGGTGGCGGACCGCGTCGGCCGCAAGACCGTCTTGGTTGCCGCTACCATCTGCTTCGGCCTGTTCACGCTGGCGACCGCTTATGCCGGCACCTTCACCGAGCTCCTCGTCTGCCGCTTCCTCGCCGGCGCCGGATTGGGTGGCGCGATGCCGAGCTTCGTCAGCCTCGCCTCCGAATACGTGCCGTCGTCGCGCCGCGCCGCGATCGTCAGCCTGCTGTGGGCGGCGTTTCCGCTCGGCGGCGTCGTCGGCGGCGTGATGGCGTCCTACATGATCCCGGTCTACGGCTGGCAATCGATTTTCATCTTCGGCGGCACCGTGCCGCTGGTCATCGCGCTGCTGCTGATCGTGGCGCTGCCGGAGTCCATCGCCTTTCTCATCAACCGAAACCGGCCGCCCGAGCAGATCGCACGCAGCCTACGCCGCGTGTTTCCGGCGCTCGACGTTCCTGCGGACGCCAGCTTTGTGTTCCGCCGCGATGAGAATCGCGACGCCTCCGTCGGCCAGTTGTTCGCAGAAGGCCGCGCCGCCGGCACGCTGCTGCTGTGGGTCGCATTCTTCTTCGCCTTTATGATTCTGGTGACGAACTCGTCGTGGACGCCGAGCCTGCTGCGCAGCGTCGGCGTGCCGGTCGAGCAGGCCGCGCTTGCGCTAGCAATGTTCAATTTCGGCTCGCTGTTCGGCTCGGCGGTGGCCGGCGCTCTGGTCGCGGCGCTAGGGCCGGCACGCGTGCTGTCGCTGACCTTGGTCGGCGGCGCGATCGCTTACGCTTTCGTCGGCTGGGCGGCGCCGTCGATCGTCGGCATCACGATCGCGCAAGCCGCCTTCGGCCTGTTGCTCGGCTGCGCCAGTTCGGGGCTGATCGCGCTGGCGGCGATCTATTATCCGAGCGCGATCCGCTCCACCGGAGTCGGCTGGGCCACGGCGATGGGCCGCTTCGGTTCGTTCGTCGGACCGCTCGTGGTCGGCGCCTTGGTCGGCCGGCATTTGAACGTGCAAACGATCTTCACCGCCGTCGCCGCGTCGATCCTGATCGGTGCTTTGGCCTGCGTGCTGATGGCGCGCGTGGCGCCGGATAAGGCGCCGGCCAGCGGCCTCACCACACCTCGCTGACCGCCACGCCGTCAAACACCTCGGCGATCCGCGCCCGGGTAGCGCGCGACGTGTCGGGCGGCAGTGCGTCAGGCGCAAAGAAGCCGTGCGCGACGATTTCGTAATCCGGCTGCGGCTGCTTCTCCTGTACGAAATCGCGCACGATAAACATCACGACGTGGTCGCGGCGCGATTCCCGGTTGTTGAAAAACACGCCGTGCAGTTTCGGCTCGCCGGCAAGCTTGATGTTGCTCTCCTCGAACAGTTCGCGCGCCATGGCCGCCGCGGCCGTCTCGCCCGGCTCGACGCCGCCGCCGGGCATATGCCAGCCGGGTACGTAAGAGTGCTTGACCAGAAAGACGCGGCCGGCGCCGTCGATCACCAGGGCGCGTACGCCCAATGTCGTGCCACGCGCGATCCGGTAGTACACGTCCAGCACCGCGCGCAGGACGGGCCACAGAGCCAGCGGGATGGACCGTAAATTCATGGTGCCTTTATAGGTTTTCGGGAGTCACCCGACCGTTACCAGCCCGCCGGGACAGCGCAAACCAGCCCTTCCTTTATTAGAATCATTCTAATATATAGGCGGCTTGCGGCCTGAAGGATCCTGCGCGTGAAGAAATTTTCCGAACTGACCGAGCAGGAAGTGCTGGCCCTCGCCATCACAAACGAGGAGGAGGATAGCCGAATCTACCGCGGCTTCGCCGAGGGTCTGCGCGAGCAGTTCCCCTCCTCCGCCAAGGTATTCGACGAGATGGCCGAAGAGGAAGTCGTTCACCGCACCAAACTGTTCGATCTCTACCGCGAGAAATTCGGCGACTACCTGCCGCTGGTGCGCCGCCAGGACGTCAAGGGCTTTATCAAGCACCGGACGTCGGTGTGGCTGATGCGCCCGCTCGGCCTCGATGCCGCGCGCAAGCACGCCGAGACCATGGAATACGAGGCCGAGCGCTTCTATCGCCGGGCGGCGGAGACCGCGCGCGATGTCTCGGTGCGCAAGCTGCTGATCGAACTGGCCGAGGCCGAAGCGGACCACGAACAGCTAGCGCAGAAGCTGAGCGAGAAAATTCTCACGCCGGGCGCCCGCGACACGGAAGATGCCACGTCGAAGCGCATGTTCATGCTGCAGTATGTGCAGCCAGGACTGGCCGGGCTGATGGACGGTTCGGTATCGACGCTGGCGCCGTTGTTCGCGGCGGCCTTTGCCACGCATAATACGTGGGCGACCTTTCTGGTCGGCCTCGCGGCATCGGTCGGCGCCGGCATTTCGATGGCCTTTGCCGAAGCGCTGTCGGACGACGGATCGCTCACCGGCCGCGGCTCGCCGATCATCCGCGGCTTGGTCACCGGCGGCATGACTGCAATCGGCGGGCTCGGGCACACGCTGCCTTATCTGATCCCCGACTTTCACATCGCCACGGCAGCCTCGATCTTCGTCGTCGCTATCGAACTCGCGGTGATTTCCTGGATCCGCCACCACTACATGGATACGCCGCTGCTGCGCGCGACGTTTCAGGTCGTGGTCGGCGGCGTGCTGGTCTTCATCGCCGGCATATTGATCGGCAGCTCCTGATCTTGTCATCACCGCGGCGCCGCGAAGCGGCGTGACCCGGTGCTCCCGATAAGGTAGGCACTGTGCGTCACTAAGCGCGATGGCCGGATCAAGTCCGGCCATGACAAGAGAGAACAATGTTCACCCTCGCCCATCTGTCCGACGCGCATCTGCCGCCGCTGCCGACGCCGCACTGGAGCGAACTACTCGGCAAGCGCGTCACCGGCTACGTCAACTGGCGGCGCCAGCGGCGCTTCATCCACGACCCCGCCGCGCTGGCGAAAATCACAGGCGACATGACGTCGCAGGCGCCGAACCACATCGCCATGACCGGCGACATCGTCAACATCGCGCTGCCGTCGGAATATCCGCGCGGCCGCGACTGGCTGGAGAGCCTCGGCGCGCCTGAAAACGTCAGCTTCGTGCCCGGCAATCACGACGTCTACGTGCCGGCGGGCGCCGCCTACGCGGCGCGGCAGTGGGGCGCGTTCATGACCGACGACGAGGGTATAAACGGATTTCCCTATCTGCGGCGGCGCGGACCGCTAGCGCTGATC
>CAITEM010000371.1 GCA_903891395.1 uncultured Hyphomicrobiales bacterium
CCGTCATGCGCCATGACGGCGAGACGATTACATTGCGCTTTGGTCAACACGGCGTCAGTTGCGATCACGGCAATGGTGGTGCTTTCCTGCGGTCCGCCTTTGGCGCGGATCGCGAGATCCTTGTCTGAGAAGCGCGCGGGCAAACCGCGGCCGCCGAATTCATTGTTCTGTTCGAACGGCGCCGCCCAGAAATGAGGCCCGTCACCGACGACGACCGTACCGACGGCGTTCACCACCACGAGGGCGCCAACGACGATGCCGCCGCGCGTCACCGCCGACGCCGATCCGACACCGCCTTTGAGCGTGGCGGTGGTCGCGCCCAGTCCTGCGCCGGCGCTACCAAGCGTAAAATCCATCGAGGCGCTGGCCGCAGCCTGGTAGCCAAGGTCGCGGTAGGGCGGATAACGGCCCCAGTTCTTGTCGCCGCCGTTGAGCAGGTCGAACATGATCGCGCCGGGGATGATCGGCACCACGGCGTCGCGGATGCGGAAGCCGCGGCCCTGTTCGCGCATGTAAGCCTGCACGCCGGAGGCGGCGTCGAGGCCGAAAGCCGAGCCGCCGGACAGCACGACGGCATCAATGCCCTCGATCGTCTGCGCTGGATCGAGCAAAGCGGTCTCACGCGTACCGGGCCCGCCGCCGCGAATATCGACGCTGCCGACCGTCGCCTTGTCGAACACCACAGCCGTCGAGCCGGAACCGAGTTTGGCATCGCTCGCATGGCCGACCCGGATGCCGGGAATGTCCGTGATCAGATTGCGCATCACGCTGGCTCTCCAACAAAACCATGCAGAACCGAACCGATTTTGCCGATCTGGTCAACCTGCCGAACCCCGAACGTCGCCAAGGTGTCCGCAGAATGCCTCAATTGCGGCCCGTTTCCGCCCGGAAGGATTGGTCCTCTTGCGGCGGGGACGTAAGGGGGTTGTCATGGTGCCATTAATCCAATTTTCCGCGAGCCGGGTCTTGGCGGCGGTTGTCGCCGCTGGCTTTGCGGCAGTCGTCTTCGTGCACGTCGATAGCGCATCGATGCCGGTGGCGGCGCGGGCCGGGATCGCCGGCGAAGCGGTGATGCAGATGCTGAGCGACGAGCACGCGATCATCGCCGGGTACCTCAAAGACGAAGCCGAAGCCCGGACGCTGGTTGATCGGTCCGCCGCGCGCGACATGGAACGTATGAAGGTTGCGGCGCTGGATGAAGCGCAGCCGTCAGGCTTGCGCCTCGCCCAAACCGAACCGGCGTCGAGTAAAGTTAAGGCCGGCTTGAAGATCGCGACGGTCCGCTCGATCAAGAAACCCGAGCCGGTCCAGGTTGCGAACGGCGTCACGCCCGCAGGCGCGCCGATGCAGCTATTCGCGATGACCGGCGCGGACATGCAAACCGCTCCGCCGCCGACCCGCGCCGGCATGGTACGCGTGAAATTACGGCAGCTCGCTTCGACGGTCGTGCGCATTCCGTCGTGGGTGAATTCCGCGGCCGAGTGGATGGTGGACACCGTTCCGGTGCCGCGCATGCCGATGCGTCACTTCGGCGTATAACCATTGCCGTTCACAAGGTGGCGACCTGGTCCGTCATGCGCTTGCATCGTGTGACGTCACAGCGCATGTAGCCACCATGATCTCGGACGTTTCCATCTTCGCCGCCCTGATCGCCGGGCTGGTCAGCTTTCTCTCGCCCTGCGTCTTGCCGCTGGTGCCGCCTTATCTGGTGTATCTTGCGGGCACGTCGCTGGAGCGTTTCGCCGACCGCGAGCCGGAGCTGCGGGTCAAGCGCGCGACCGTGCTGGCGGCGTGCTTGTTCGTGCTCGGCTTTTCGACGGTGTTCGTCGCGCTCGGTGCCAGCGCCAGCGTCATTGGCTCGCTGATCCGCGCCTATTCGGGCCCGCTCTCGACCATCGCCGGCATCATCATCATCGTGATGGGGCTGCACTTTCTCGGCCTGACCCGGATTTCGCTGCTGTACCGGCAGAAGCGGATGGAAGTCGCCAAGCCGGTCGGGCTGTGGGGCGCCTATGTGATGGGACTGGCCTTTGCATTCGGCTGGA
>CAITEM010000372.1 GCA_903891395.1 uncultured Hyphomicrobiales bacterium
CTGGAAAAAGAATCGCGACGGCGAATTCGCGCTGCTGAAGACCTATCCGATCTGCCGCTGGTCGGGCGATCTCGGCCCGAAGAAGAAAGAAGGCGACCGCCAGGCGCCCGAGGGCTTCTATACGATCACGCCGGGGCAGATGAATCCGGCCTCCAATTATTATCTCGCCTTCAACACCGGTTTCCCGAACGCCTATGACCATTCGATGGGCTACACCGGCTCCGAGTTGATGGTGCACGGCGATTGCTCGTCGCGCGGCTGCTACGCGATGACCGATGAGCAGATCCAGGAAATCTACGCGCTCGGACGTGAATCGTTCTTCGGCGGCCAGCGCGCGTTTCAGTAGCAGGCCTTTCCGTTCCGGATGACCGCGCTGAACATGGCCAAACACCGCAACAATCCGAACTTCGCGTTCTGGAAGATGATCAAGGACGGCTACGACCACTTCGAGGCCAGCCACCAGGAGCCAAAGGTCGCGGTCTGCGAGAAGCGCTACGTGTTCGATCCCGCGGCGCCGGCCAACGCATCGAAACCGCTGTCGTTCAACGCCGCCGGCAAATGTCCGGTCTATCAACTCGATCCGGCGGTCGCCGACGCGGTGCTCGACTACCGCCGTCAGGAACAGACCAAGATGGCGGAATACATCGCGCGCGATGTCGCGGTGGTGCCGTCCCGCGCCGGCATCGACGGCGGCATGAACCCGGTGTTCGCATCCAAGCTCGCGGCCCATATCGAATTCGACAATAACGGCCGCACTTATCAATTGGCCGGCAATACCCAGGCACCGGGCGCTCTGCCGCGCACGACCGTCGGGCCAGCGGCGCCGATCAGCATCCCGCAAGCCGTCGCCGAACCGGTGGAAACCGAGCAACCGGTGGTGACCAGCGTGCGCATGCCGCAGCCCGCGCCGCGACCGAAGGAAGGCGAAGCACCGGCGGAAAAACCGACGTCGATTGCCGGCCTGCTCGGCAATGTGTTCAGCGCGAAATCCACCGAACCGCAGCCCGCCGCCGAAGCGCCGGTGGAAGTCAGCGCGCCGGTAAGCCCGCGCAAGACCGAGGTCGCGAAGATCAAGCAGCCGGCGCCGGCGTTCCGTACCGCGTCGGGCCCTGCTTCGAAGCAAGACGCCGCGCCGAAGGCGGTCGCCGAAGCCGCGCCGCAACTGCGCTTGAAGCAGGCCGACAAGAACGACGCGCCGCGTGCGCCGGAGCGGGAAATGCGCACCGCCTATTCGGCGCCGCCGCAAGCGAGCAGCAACGGCCTTCTGACCGGCGCGCAACCGGTGGTTCCGGTCGGCTCGTTCGACAGCCGCTGGTCTGGCTTCCGCTAGAGACCGCTAACCTCATTTCCGGCGGCGCGCGTGTCCCGCCCGGAATCGAATTCCCTCAGTTCCGGACGATGTGCTAGCGGTTGGGCATGGATTGCTTCGTCTACGTTCTCGGATGCCGTACCGGCAGTCGCTCGCTGACCTATGTCGGCTGGTCGAACAATGTGATGGCGCGTCTGGCCAAGCACAATATCGGCAAGGGCGCGAAGACGACACGCGGCCGCTCCTGGCAATTGCTGCACTCGGAATGGTTTCCGACCAAGCAAGAGGCGATGAGCCGCGAGTGGTACCTCAAGCGCGACCGTAAATTCCGCAAAAAACTGACGCTCAAAATCAAAGCCACAACCAAAAAGATGGCCAAGAAAACGTCGAAGAAAAAACGCGGCTAGATTCCGTAGATGCGCTGCGCCGAGCCGCCGAGAACTTTGGCACGATCGGCAGGCGATAGGCCCGCAATCAGATCGACGATGCCGCCCCAGACTTCGGCATACGTGCCGCCGAGTTCCACCACCGGCCAGTTGCTGCCCGCCATCACGCGGTCCGGCCCGAACAGCTCCAACACATAGTCGGCGTAACGACGGATTTCGTCCGTCGACCATTTCCATTTCACCACCAGTGCAAGGCCGGCCGAGAGCTTGACCGACATGTTCGGCAGTGCGGCGGCGCGCTTCATGTTCGCGGCCCAGGGCTCCCAGGCTTTTTCCGGCACCGGCGGATTGCCGAGATGGTTGAGCACGACTTTCAGATTAGGCTTTTCAGCCGTCACTTTCAGCACGGCTTCGAATTGCGGCGCGGTGGCGGGAATCGCCTCGAACACCAGATCGGCCTTGGCCAACAGATCGAGCGACTCGGCGACTGTCTTCTGCAACAGCCAGTCCGGGTCGGGTTCGTAGACGATCAGCGGGCGAACGCCGAGCAGCTTGCCGCGCGGCTTCATGTCGTCGAGCGCGCGGGCGCAGGCCGGCGGATCGGCCAACGGCACCCAGCCGACGACACCGGCGACGAAGTCGATGTCGTTCGACATCTGCAGGAATTCGTTGGTCTCGCCGGTCTCGTTGAGCACCTGCACCAGGATCGTCTTGTCGACGCCGGCGGCCTTGAGCTGCGGACGCAGATCCTCGGGCAGATAGTCGCGGTCCAGCCGATTGCCGACGCCGTGCGGGAACGTGTGTTTCCGCTTGCCGAATTTCCAGAAATGATGATGGCAGTCGATCACGGTCATGACGTCACCTTGGGATGCTCGTTTGATTTTCTAAGGATCAGCGGCCGCGCCATTCCGGCGTGCGCTTGTCGACAAAGGCTTTGACGCCGGTGTGGAAATCGTCGCTGCCGTAGCAGGCCCGCACCAGATCCTCGCCGTCGGCAATGCCGGCCTGCATCAACCGGCGGATCGCTTCCTTGGTAACGCGCATGGTCACCGGGGCGTTGCCCTGCAGGCGTTCGCATATTTCCTTGACGCGGGCATCGAGGGCTTCGGGCGCCAGCACATCCATCACAAAGCCGGCGGCCAACGCATCCTCCGCGGGGACGTTCTCCGCCATCAGCAGCATGCGCTTGGCACGCGATACGCCGAGATGCGCGACGATGCGTGCGTAGTTGGCGACCGAAAGACAGTTGCCTAGTGTCCGCGCGATCGGCACGCCGAATTTCGAACCTGCTGTGGCGATGCGCAGATCGCAGCAGGCCGCAATCGCCAACCCACCGCCGATGGCCCAGCCTTCGACGACGCAGAGCGTCGGCATCGGCAGCGCTTCGAGCGCGCTGAGATAGGCTTCCATCTTGGTTTCGTAATCGACGCCCTGCCCCGGCGTCGTGAATTCGAGGAACTGAGCGATGTCGGTACCGGCGATGAACGCCTTGCCGCCGACGCCGCGCAACACCGCGACGCGCACGCTAGTGTCGGTTTGCAGTTCGGCGCAGGCGGCGGCCAATCCTTCGTACATGGCCCAGGTCATGGCGTTGCGGGCCTGCGGACGATCGAACCAAAGGGTCGCCACTGCGCCGTCGCGCACCAGACGCACTTCACCGTCGCTCATGGTGTCACCCCTTCCGCGCGGCATCATAGGGGGATCGCGGCGGGCCGCAACGGCGCAAAGAAAAACGCCGGCCCTGGAGCCGGCGTTTTTTATCCTCAGATCACGAGCGTTCAGCGCTCGTCGGCAGCCCGGTGATGGATGTGCTTTACGGGCGCCTGGGCGTAGGAGCCGTAGCCGCCGCCTTCGCTGTTGCTGCGTTGGTCCTGGTCGCTCGGCCGGTACGCGAACTGCTGGTCCGGATGCTTCGGGTCCGGCGCGATATTGCCGGTACCGAAATTGGAGCTGAACGATTGAGCCATCGCGGGCGACGCCGCCATAGCCGCCAATACCAGAGCAAGTGCAAGTTTCTTCATAATCTATCTCCGTACGTGGAGTCGCCTTCCCGGTGCACATAGGGTGCGGCGCGCAAAGTTCACCATCCGAAACCCGCATGGCGAACCGGCGTGCAACGCGGGTTCCAGTTTAATGTTCGAGCCGGTCAGTCCGGCGCAATTGCGGTACCAGCAATGCAAACCCGATGGCCGCCACAATTGCGGCGACGCCGCCCACGACAACGCAAGGCACGACGCCAATCGCCGTCGACAGCAGGCCGGACTCGAATTCACCAAGTTCGCCGGAGGCGCCGGCGATCAACGTGTGAACCGCGCTGACGCGGCCGCGCATGGCGTCGGGCGTCTGCGCTTGAACCAGGTATTGCCGCACCAGCATGCTGACGGAGTCGGCGGCGCCGAGCACCGCCAGAAAAGCGAGTGCGACGTAGAGGTTCGTCGACAGGCCGAATCCGATCGTGGCCAGTCCATAGAGCGCGACGACGACAAGAAGCGTCGGGCCGGCGTGCCGCTGCAACGGCCAATAGGCGAGCAGCCATGACACCAGCAGGCCGCCGACGGCGGGCGCGGTTCGCATCATGCCGAGCGCCCAGGGGCCGGCGAGAAAAATCTCCTGCGCGAAATACGGCATCAGCGCCGTGGCGCCACCGAGCAGCACCGCGACCAGATCGAGCCCCATCGCCGCCATGACGACCGGAGCCGACCAGATAAAGACAAAGCCGGCGACGAGCGTGGACCAGTTGGTTTTCGAGGTCGCCGGCTCTGCCGGATGCGCGCCGATGCCGATGCAACAGGCGACGCCGCAGCCGGCGACAAATGCGGCCGCGAGGAACGGCACCATCGGCCCCGCCAGATACAGCACGCCGCCAAGCGCCGGCGCCATCAGGCGCGCCGTGCCACCAAAGGAGTTGGCCAGCGCCAGGCCCTTGGACAGTTCGCCGGGCAGCACCAGGTTGGGAACGAGCGCTTTGCTGACAGGCCCGAGAAACGCTTTGGCGATGCCGATGAAGAAGACGATGGCAAACACCGGCCAGATCACTTCGTAACCGGCAAAGACGCCGAGCAAGGCGGCGCCGAGCGTCACGCCGGAGCCGCACAATGCTAGAACGAGGCGGCGGTCGAAACGGTCGGTCGCCAGGCCGGTGAACAGCGACAGCAGGATCGACGGCAGAAAGCCCGCCAGTCCGATCATGCCGAGCGCGAAGGTGCTCCGCGTCTTGCTGAAAACCAGCCAGCCAACGGCGACGACGATGATGTCCTCGGCACAACTGAACAGGGTGTCGGCCGCGATAAAGCTGAAGAAAGCCCGCTTGCGAACCGAGGCCTCGTCACTGGAAATTTCCGCCATGCGCCGTCGTTAGCCAGTTGGCGCTAGGGGCACAAGTCGTGGCTGCGCATCAAGTTTGCATGGCGGGCGCGCCCCGCCTAACGCAAGGCTTCGCCGGCGTTGTGCGGGACTTTAAAGAAGTCGGTCATGGCAACGACGGCGATGACCGCGATCGCGATAAAAGCGAACTGGAAATCCGCCACCGTCTGCGCGCCGCCGCCATGCGCCATCGACACGAGCCGGAGCAACGCGCCGGCGGTGGCGACGCCACAAGCATTGGCGGCCTGCTGCTGCATGCTGAACAGCGTATTGGCGCCGCCCATCGACGGTTTCGGCACGTCCGAGAAGGCCAGCGTGCTGAGCGACGTGAACTGCATCGAGCGCGACAGACCGGACACAAATAGCAAGGCCACGATCACCATATGCGGCGTGTTGCCGGTCAGCAGCGCGCAACCGATCATGGTCGCCACCGCGATGCAGCCGCTGGCCAACATGATGTTCCGGAACTTGACGTGACGAAGAACAAAAGTGGTTGCCGGCTTCATGCCGAGATTGCCGGCAAAGATCGCCAGGATCAGCGTGCCTGACATCACCGGATCGAGGCCGAAGCCGACCTGAAACAGCAGCGGCAGCAGGAACGGCAAGGCCGCCAGGCAGCCGCGAAACACACCGCCGCCGCGCATCGCCAGCCGGAACGTCAGTGTGCGAAAGGCTTCGAGTGAAATCAGCGGCGCCGGCGTCGTCAGGCCCCGCCGGATGGCGGCCAAGCCACAGGCCATCCCAAAGCAGAACAGCGCAATGGCCGCGACAATGGGAACGCCGTGGCGGCCAAGCATCTCGATGCCGAACAGCACGCTGAGGATCGCCGTCCCGGTGAGAAAGAAGCCGGCGGCGTCGAAGCGGCGCCGTTCTATGAACTGGCTCGCGGGGACGATCTTCCAGACAAAGAACAGCGCGATCAGTCCCAGCGGCACGTTGATATAGAAGATCCAGTGCCACGAAAAATAACTCGTGATGAAACCGCCGAGCGGCGGACCGAGCAGCGGCGCGCTCAAAGCCGGCCAGGTCAGATAGGCGATGGCGCGGATCAAGTCTGTCTTCTCGGTCTCGCGCAGCACGATCAGGCGGCCGACCGGCACCATCATGGCGCCGCCCAGGCCCTGCAGGATGCGGGCGCCGACGAATTGCCAGACGTTCTGACTGGCGCCGCATAAAATCGACGCCAGAATGAAAAGCGCGATGGCGCAGGCATAGACACGCTTGGCGCCGAGCCGGTCGGCGATCCAGCCGCTCGCCGGAATCATGAACGCGAGCGTGACGAAATAGGCGGACACGCTGAGGTCCAGCCGCGCCGCGGTTTCACCGAACGACGCGGCGATGTTCGGCAGCGCCGTGACGAGAATGGTCCCGTCCAGTTGCTCCATGAACATCGTCGAAGCAACAAGCAATGGCAGCGTGGCTGGGAGCTTCATCCGCTATTTGGTCTGTCGCACGTTGATGCCACGGCCCATATGCGCGCAGTCCTCGTCGGTCTTGAAGCCGACCGCGCGGATGCCGTGGGCCGCCAGTTCCTCGTCGCGATCTTCCGTGTCGCCGGTGACGCCGACCGCGCCAACCACATCGCCGTTGGTGGCGCGGATCAACATGCCGCCGCCTTCAGGGAAAATCTTGTTGTCGGTGGCGCCGAACAGATAGTTCATGAAGGCCGGCTTTTCCTCGTTGCGGATGCGCACCAGCTTCGACGAGCGGCCGAGCGCCAGCGAGGCATAGGCTTTGCCGAACGCCATTTCGAACCGCACCATCGACGAGCCGTCTTCCTTCTGGAACGCCTTCACCACACAGCCCGGTTCGACGATGACCACGCTCAACGGCCGGCAATTCAACTCGGCGCCGCGCTTGATGATGGTTTCGATGATACGGTTGGCTTGCTCTAACGTGATCATGACGTCCTTTCGTGACTCAATTTATTGCGGCTGCAAACCGGCCGCTTTAATGATCGGCAGCAGGTGTTCGCGTTCCGCGATGAGGAAGGCTTTTGCCGCGGCCGGACTGGCGTCGGACCGGGCTTCCAGGCCGCCGGCCTCCAGCACGCGTTCGAAATCCGGGTCCTTCATGGCGTTGGCGGTCGCGGCCGAAACCTGATCGATGATCGCCTGCGGCGTCCCGGCGGGCGCCAGAACACCGGTGGTGAGTTGGACGCTGAGGCCAGGCAGCGTTTCGACCGCCGCCGGAATATCGGGCGCCGCCTTAAGCCGCGCCGGTGCGCATATGGCCAAGATGCGCACCTGGCCGGCGCGGTGAAAACCGAGAACCTGGCTGGTGATGTTCGGCGTCATCATCGGCACCACGCCGCCGATGAGGTCGATCAGTCCGGGCCCGGCGCCGCGATACGGCACATGCAGGATGTCCGGCTTGCCGATGAGCTGCTTGAACAATTCACCGGCGAGATGGGTGACCGTTCCGGTGCCGGCCGAGGCGTAGGACAGTTGCTTGCCGGAGGTCTTCACGTATTTGATGAATTCGTCGAGCGTCGTGGCGGGCACGCTCGGGTGCACCACGATGGCGGTCGACGACGTCGCGATCATGGACACCGCGGCGAAGTCCTTCGCGGTGTCGTAGGGCCGATCGATCATCAAATACGGCGCGATGATCTGCGAACTGGTGTCGCCGAACAACAGTGTCTGTCCGTCCGCCGTCGCGTGGGCCACCGCCGCCGCACCGATCGTGCCGCCGCCACCGCCCCGATTGTCGACCACGACCGTGCCAAGCGGCGTCTTCATGCGCTCGGCCCAATTGCGGGCGACCGCATCGACCACACCGCCCGGCGCGTAGGGGACAATCAGACGGATCGGACCCTGCGGGTATTTCGCCTGGGCAAAAGCACGCGGCGCAAAAAACTGCGCGGCGAGCGCCGCCCCGCCCCAGCGAATGCAATCACGACGATCCATGCAGCGTTCCCTTTGATTTTTTATTTTGAGATCCGATGATCCGATTTTTCAGACGTCATAAACTAACGCAGTTCGGATAACTATGCTAACCAGCGCGATAACAGCCATGCGAACAAGCGCCATTTTGTCCCTGTGAAAGGCTCGCCCGTGACGTCAGCAAACAACCCCGCCAAAGGATTTTCCTGGCCGAACGGCGCGCGCGTCGCCGTGGTCGTGACGTGCCTCATGGAAAACTGGTCGGGCGACAAAGGTCCGCCGTTTTCGGTGCAGACCACGTCGCTCAAGCCGGGCACGCATGACCGCGCGGCAATGACCTGGGGCACCTATGGCAGCGCCCGCGGCGTCTGGCGTCTGCTGAAAATCCTGAACGAGAACAAGACACCCGCCACCTTCGTCGCCAATGCGCATTCGATGGAGCTTGCGCCGGAGGCCGTCGAGCAGATGTTGAAGTCGGGCCACGAGATCGCCGCCCACTCCTACACGCAAGACGCGTTGATGGCTTACCTCACGCCCGACGAAGAGCGCGCCATTATCCAGAAATGCGTCGGCGTGTTCAAAAGCCTGACCGGTGCGCCGCCGAAAGGCTGGCTGAGCCCGGTGCTGGCGCCGACCGCGCACACCGAAGAACTCATCGCCGAAGCCGGTCTGCTCTGGTACGGCGACTACAACCACATCGACTTGCCGTTCTGCGTCGACACCAAGCATGGCCCGCTTGTGGCGCTGCCGCATTCGGATTTCGCCGATCATCGCGTGCTGCGCGGCAACACCCGCGACTGGTACGAAGTCTACAAGGACACGTTCGACTATCTCTACGCCAACGAGCCGATGTCCTACCTCAACATCACCATGCATTGCCACTTTGGCGGCCGGCCTCTGATGGCCGCGCATGTCGATAAAATTTTGAAATATATCCGCGGCTTCCCCGGCGCGTGGTTCGTCCGTCACGACGAACTGGCGCAATGGGTCAAGGACAACAAGATTACAGAGTGGACGAACCAGGAGCGGTTCTTCCCGCATCAGGCATAAGGCGGCCGAACGCGATCCCTCCGCGCCTAACGGGCAGGATCTCCGGAGAGCCCTAGTATCCCCGGTCGAGGCTGTCGGCTTGGCGCGACAGGCTCGAAAGCTCGTCGGATACCGCAGTGCTCGCCTGGCTCTGTCTGAGCGACAACAAGCCGTACGCGAACACGACGGCGATCAATAAAAATACGGCGACGAAAATCAGCGGGATATGCTCGGTATCTGTTCGGGCGGGACGTTCACGATGAGAAAACGGGTCGCGATCCGAGTGCTTCAGAACAACAGGCATTACGGCCTCCTGCTGAGTGGCTGGAGCAACAACGCCGTAGCAGGCAATTTGGAACAAGCCGTCTCAGCGCCCCAGCCATGCATGGTGCACAGCGGTAGAGGCGGTCTCAGCCGCAACGGCCGGCTTAACGCCGCGTCAGTTCGAACCGGCCTTCGGCCGCGTTACGGGCGACGTCACACGCGCATTCCTCGGCAAAGATACGGAGTTGTTCGCGCGCGCCGGCATCGGCCTCGCCCGGCGGAAACACGTCGGCGAATAATGTGTAGGTGAGATCGAAAATATGCCCGCGCGGCATCTCGAGCAGATAGCTCTTGAGGACGTCGCGGGTCAGCATGCCGCTAGTGCAGCGACGCGGCCGGCTCGTCGGTCTCGACGATGGCGCGGCCGAGATCGATGATCTCGGATTCCACCTCAGCCAGACGCTCGGTCAGCATGAGATATTTCTTGGTCGAGGTGCCGTCGGGGCCCCACTCGCTGGCCGCGCGCTGTTCCGGCGGCAGTTCGGCCATGGCGCCGATCATTTCCTCGACCGCGGTTTCCAGGATGTCGCGCTCATTGCTGAGTTCGCCAAGCCGCAGCTTCATATCATCGAGCTTATTCGCCATTTCTATTTCTCTTGTTGCTCAGGCCGGAACGATGACCTTGCCGATCGGCCATAGCGCGATGCCGGCAAGTTTCAAATGAGCCCAGGCGAAAGGGATGCCGACGATGGTGACGGCGCACAGGACCGCGGTAACGAGATGGCCGAGCGCCAGCCACCAGCCCGCGAGCACGAACCAGACGATGTTGCCGAGCAAGCCGAGCGGCCCGGTACCGACGTCTTCACGGCCGAAATATTGCTCGCGCGAGACGGCCTTTTGGCCGAATGGCAACAGCGTGTAGGCGGCGATCGTGAAGGCGGCCTTCGCCCAAGGCAGGCCGACGATCGTGACCGCCATGATGACGCCTGCGATCGTCCAGCCGACGGCCATCCAGAAGCCGCCGAACAGAATCCACAACAGGTTCAATAACAGGGCCACGGGTTTGCTTCTTTCAGCCGCGGCGGCGCGTTAGGCGAACTTGCCGTGGCAGTGCTTGTACTTCTTGCCGGAGCCGCACGGGCACTCTTCGTTGCGGCCGACTTTGCCCCAGGTCGTGGGGTCTTTCGGATTGCGCTGTACGGCGACGTCGCCAGCGCTCGCGAGCGTCGGCGCCAGCGCCATCTCGTCCTCGCCGGTGGTCGGGTCGACCTTGTGCGCTTCCATGTAAGGAAGCTGCGAGCCCTCATCTGCCGCTGGGGGCTGTTGCACGATCTCGACGCGCATCAACTGGCTGGTGACCGCCTCACGCAAGTTTCCGATCATCGCTTCGAACAGGCTGAAGGCCTCCGCCTTGTATTCGTTGAGCGGATCGCGCTGGCCATAGCCGCGCAGGCCGATGACCTGACGCAGATGCTCGAGCATGACGAGATGCTCGCGCCAGAGATGATCGAGCGTCTGCAGCAGGATGGACTTCTCGACGTAGCGCATGACGTCGGGCGTCCACTTGGCGACCTTGGCCGCCATCCACTCATCGGCGCGGCGCTCGATGCGCTCGCGCATTTCCTCGTCGGCGATGCCTTCTTCCTTGGCCCATTCCTCGACCGGCAGCGTGAGCGTCAGGACTTCGCGCAGCGCCGTGTCGAGACCCTTGACGTCCCACTGCTCGGCATAGGCGTTGGCCGGAATGAATTTGGCGACCATCTCGTCGATGACCGTATGCCGCATGTCGGCCACGGTCTCGTCGACGTGCTCGTCGCGCATGAGGTCGAGCCGCTGGTCGAAGATGACCTTGCGCTGGTCGTTCATCACGTTGTCGAACTTGAGAAGGTTTTTGCGGATGTCGAAGTTACGCGCTTCGACCTTCTGCTGCGCTTTCTCCAGCGCCTTGTTGATCCACGGATGGACGATGGCTTCATCTTCCTTCAGGCCCAGGCGCGTCAGCATGCCGTCGAGCTTGTCGGAGCCGAAAATACGCATCAGGTCGTCGTCGAGCGACAGGAAGAACTTGGAGTGCCCCGGATCGCCCTGACGGCCGGAGCGGCCACGAAGCTGGTTGTCGATGCGGCGGCTTTCATGGCGCTCGGTGCCGAGCACATAAAGACCACCTGCTGCCAGCGCCTTTTCCTTTAGCTTAGAGATCTGTTCGCGAATGGCGACCGCGCGCGGGTCTTTGTCGCGCTGGTCGAGATCCTCGATGTCCGCAAGCTCCTGCCGGATGCGCATGTCGGCATTGCCGCCAAGCTGAATGTCGGTACCGCGGCCGGCCATGTTGGTGGCTATGGTGATGGCGCCCGGCACGCCGGCCTGCGACACGATGTAGGCTTCCTGCTCGTGGTAGCGCGCATTGAGGATCGCGAATACCCGCGTCTTGGTCGCCTTTTCATCGCCGGTATAAAGTTCGGCAAAGGCATTCGGGTCTTCGAGATTGTGCTGCTTCCAGCCGGCCTGCCGCAACGCTTCCGCGAGGCTTTCCGACTTTTCAATTGACGTCGTGCCGACCAGCATCGGCTGGCCGCGCTGCTTGCAGTCTTCGATCAGCGTAATGATGGCGCGGTATTTCTCGGCAGAGGTGCGATAGAC
>CAITEM010000373.1 GCA_903891395.1 uncultured Hyphomicrobiales bacterium
CAGCACGTCCATGTTCACCGGTTTGAACTTCAGCAGCAGCGCCTGCATGATGGTGACATCGGGATTTTTCAGAAAATCCAGCACGCCCATTTCTTCGCTGTAGAGCGGATTGTCGAAACTCTGCGAGACGTAGGAAATCTCGGCCAGATAGATCGCGAACAGGAATACGTGCGCGACATAGATCTGCCAGGTGCGCTTGAGCACGCGGGCGGTGGCGACGATGAAACCATTGGTCTGCATGGCGCGGCCATAGACGAAGGCCGCGGTGTAGCCCGAGATGAAGACGAAGATCTCAGTGGCGTCGCTGAATCCGTAGTTGCGGATCGTGATCCAGCTCACCGCATTCGACGGGATGTGGTCGAGGAAGATCAGCCACAGCGCGATGCCGCGGAACAAATCGAGCCGCAGGTCGCGTTCGGTCGGGATCGGGGCGATCAATGGCTTTTCTTTCGTACGGGCTTTCGGCCATACTCGCGAACCGGGTGCGAATGACAAGCCCGGCCCGCGTCAATTGTAAGGCATTAAGATGTACCGCGCCGTAACTCGCAAGATCGAGGTCACGGTAACGCCTCGCTATGTGTCGGAGCAGTCGTCCCCAAACAACGGCTATTATTTCTGGGCCTATACCATCGACATTGCCAATCGCGGGCCGGAGACGGTGCAACTGAAAACGCGCCATTGGCGCATTACCGATGCCCTGGGCCGGCTGCAGGAGGTCAAGGGACCGGGCGTGGTGGGCGAGGAGCCGACGCTCGAGACCGGCGAGTCGTTCGAATACACCAGCGGCGTGCCGCTGCCGACGCCGTCCGGCTTCATGGAAGGCAGCTACGGCATGGTGTCGATGGCGGGCGAGCATTTCGACATCGAAATCCCCGCTTTCTCGCTGGATTCGCCGGGCGGCGGCCGGACCCTCAATTAGCCGGCAGGCACTCTTTGAAACGCGCGAGCGCCTGGCGCGGCAACACCGCCAGCACGGCACCCTCCTGGGCAAAGTCCTGCACCGCCTCGAGCTGCGGTTCCAGCAGCGCCACGCAGCCGCTGGTACCGGTTTTTCCGGGTAATTGCAGATGCATGAAGATGCAGGAGCCGGCGCGCGCCTTGCGATCGGTCGGGTAATCGACCAGCAGGCCGCGGCGATAGTCCGGCACGCGCGACATAGTCTCGCCGTGAACTTTATCGCCGATGCGGTCGCGCCGTGTGATGCTGTTATAGGCCGATGAGGTGACGTCATCGACACATACCATGCCGTCATCGATACGAATGTAGTTCGGCACTTGCGACGCGGCGAAGCCGAAGCTCGGGCCGATCTTGTAGAAGCCCGCCGGCGCGCGTTTGTCGCCTTCGACCTTGATCGGCTCGCCACGCTTGGCGAATTTACGAAACGCATAGGCCCAGGCCACGCCCTTGTGGCCGATCAACGCCGAAGCCGGACCGCCGGCAAGTTGCCATTGGGCATTCGGCGTGTGGCGCTCGTAGCGCTCCACGGTCGCGGTCGTACTGCTGAGCGTGTCGGCGGTCACCAGCACGAGGCGGTGCGCCGAGGCGAGCGGCTCCGGACAGCTTTGCGCCAGCGCCATCGAGGGCGCGAAGAACGCAACGAAGGCCAGAGCGACCGCGCGCATCAGCTTTCCTTAGCGCCGACGTCGGCGGGCGCGAAGTCGTAGGTCGCGCTGCAGAATTCGCAGGTGACGGCGATCTTGCCGTTCTCGACCATGTGGTCGCGATCCTCCTGCGAAAAGCTCTTGAGCATGGACTCGACACTGTCGCGCGAGCACGAGCATTCCGCGCGCACGTCGGTGGTCTTGAACACGCGCACACCCGGCTGGTGAAACAGCCGGAACGCCAGCCGCTCGCTGGAAATTTCCGGATCGATCAGCTCGATATCCTCGACCGTCTCCAGCAGCGCGCGGCCCTGCACCCAGGCGTCGTCATCCAGCACCTCCGGCAGCGCGACGCCCGCCGGCGCATCGCCGGGATCGAGATCGGCGACGCGGGCGCGCTCCGCCGATTTCGGCAAAAACTGCAACATGATGCCGCCGGCGCGCCAACGATGGCTGGCGCCGCCGGAGCCCGCGATCAACTCCTCGGCGACCGCCAGACGCACGCGCGTTGGAATCTGCTCGGAGCGCAAGAAATATTCATGCGCCGCATCTTCAAGCGTGCCGCCATCGAGCGCCACAAGACCTTGATAACGGCCGGTGTCCGCCCCCTGATCGATGGTCATGGCGAGATGCCCCTTGCCGAGCAGCGCGCCCGGGTCGGTTTTGCCTGCCGCGATCGCGGCCGCAATGCCCTCTTTGCCGAAACGCGCGCAGGCGCGCACTTTGCCCGGTGTGGTGAAGTCGACCACCAGCAGGCCGACCGGACCGTCGGTCTGCGTCTGCAGGATAAAGCGGCCGTCGATCTTAAGCGCCGAGCCGAGCATCACCGTCAGCACAATGGCTTCGCCGACCAGCTTGGCGACCGGCTCCGGGTAATTATGCTTCTCGAGAATCTGATCGACCACGGGGCCGAGCCGCACGACGCGGCCGCGCAGATCGAGGGACGCGACTTCGAACGGCAAAACGGTGTCGTCCGGCGTGGTGGCGGCCGGCGCGCGCGACGGAATGGCGATATTGGGATCGGTCATGATGGGTGTGTTCATCGGCCTTATGTAGCGCGCGGCATCGAAATTTCGAGCCCTGCTCTTTCGTCATTCCGAGGCGTGAGCGCGGCGAGCGAACCCGAAATCCAGACGCACAAACTAAGCCTCGTTCTGGATTCCGGGCCCACCGCTCGGGGTGTCCCGGAATGGCGAGAATCAAGCCTCGGCGTGCAAACACCAGGCCAGCAGGCCTTTTTGAGCATGGAGCCGGTTTTCCGCCTCGTC
>CAITEM010000374.1 GCA_903891395.1 uncultured Hyphomicrobiales bacterium
GCACGTGCGCGCCGACCTCTCCCCGCACGCGGGGAGAGGTGAAGAAGCGCGCGACCCGCTCTGGCTCCTCCTCGCCCTCGCCTTCCCGGCCGTCTTCATCAATGTCGGCCAGGCGCATAATGGCTTCCTCACGGCCGCATTGTTTGGCGCGGCACTCGCTCAACTCGACAAGCGCCCTTGGCTATCGGGACTCTTCTTCGGCCTGCTCGCCTACAAGCCGCAATTCGGTCTGCTGATTCCGCTGGTGCTCATTGTCAGCGGCCGTTGGCGCGTCATACTCGCCGCGACGGCAACCGTCGCGCTGCTGGCGCTCGCGGTGACGCTCGCTTTCGGCATTGAGGTATGGACGGCATTCCTGGCGTCGACCGCATTCACCCGCAACACCGTGCTCGAGCAAGGCGGCACCGGCTGGTACAAAATCCAGAGCGTGTTTTCGTGGGTGCGGATGTGGGGCGGCGGCGTCACGCTCGCCTACGCGGCCCAAGGCACGATAGTCGCGATCGTCGCGGGGGCGTTGATCTGGCTATGGCGTTCACCCGCCGCCTATCCGCTGAAAGCCGCGGCGCTGATTGTCGGCTGCCTGCTGGCGACGCCGTACTGCCTCGACTACGACATGATGCTGCTCGCTCCCGCTCTCGCCTACCTCTGCGCCGACGGTACGATGCGCGGCTTTGCGCCATGGCAAAAAACCGTGCTTGCGTTGCTCTGGATCGTACCTCTGATGGCGCGTTCGGTTGCCGAGGCGACGCTGATACCGCTCGCCGTACCTGTGATGCTCACGGCCTTCATTCTATTGCTGCACCGCGCCATAACCGAGAAACGGACTATCCAATCCAGTGGCGTTTTTCGCGCCACGTCATAGACTGGCGCGGAACCGGATCAGCGGGACGTGGCCGGAATTGGTGACGCATCGCACTTATAAACCGATTGAAATCGTCGAGGGCGCGCCGGTCGAATGTGCGGGTGTATCGGGTCGCGGAATAAATTTTTCATAGCGGCACGTTATGAGTTGGCATTCTTCCGGAACGCGCTGCAATTGAGAAACGTTTTAAAATAACTGTCGCGTCCCGGCCTTGTTATCGCCGGACTTGTTCCGACATAGTCGATGCAGCGACGCTTCGAGGTTGAGATGTACACGCTTTATTCGATGCAGAGATCTGGCAATAGCTACAAGGTCCGCCTGGCGCTGGCCCGGCTCGGCATTCCGTAAAAACTCGTCGAAGTCGACATTCTGCAGGGCGAAAGCCGCACACCCGAATTCCTCGCCAAGAATCCGAACGGCCAGGTGCCGTTGCTGGAAGTCGCGCCCGGCCGTCATCTCGCCGAGTCGAACGCCATCCTCTGGTACGTCGCCGGCGGCTCGACGCTGGCGCCGGAGGAACGCATCGTGCGCGCACAGGCCCTGCAATGGATGTTCTTCGAACAGCGCAGCCTGGAGCCGAATATCGGCGCCGCCTATTTCTGGCTGTCGCTGATCAAAGGCGGGCGCGATCTGCAAAGCCACGCGCTCGAGGACTGGATGGAAAACGGCTATCGCTCGCTCAAGGTGATGGACATGCACCTTGAGCAGAACGATTATTTCGTCGACGGTCGTTTCACCATCGCCGACATCGCGCTCTATGGCTTTACCCACGTCGCGCACCAGTGCGACTTCGACCTCAGCCGTTATCCGGCGGTGCGCAATTGGCTTGACCGCGTCGCGGCCGAGCCGGGCTATGTAGCCATGGACTGGCAGCGCCAGCCGATGCAGGCGGCCGAATAAGCGCTTTTGCGCTGATCGCGTTCGAAAAATGGTGCCCGTTTTTGCGCCGTTAACAATTCATTAACCATAAAAGCCACGAAAACGCCGCGCTTCCTCAGCCGCGCCGCCGCAATGGCGTCGAACCAACGCCGGTTTCGGACGTTA
This sequence comes from uncultured Hyphomicrobiales bacterium, assembly GCA_903891395.1. GTDB lineage: Bacteria > Pseudomonadota > Alphaproteobacteria > Rhizobiales > Xanthobacteraceae > Pseudolabrys. Next base: position 1,907 of record CAITEM010000374.1, read on the forward strand.
AGATTTTCAAATCGGATTATTGATTTCCCGCGTATAGGCCCGTCATGAACACACCCACTGAAGGCACCGGCTTTATCACCTCCACCGAACAGCTCGGCCAGGAGCGCGGCAGCGTCGCGATTGCGTCCTTGGTCGCCAGCGCCGTGCTGGCCCTCTGCACGATCGTCGCCGCAACCGTGGTCTCCGTCGGCATCGCCCGCGCCAATGCGGCCGACAGTGTTATCGACAATGAGGGCGGCCTGTTCGCGATTGCCTTGCTGTTGGGACTGTTGTTCATCGGCATCGGCGGAATTGGCTTTTTAGGTTCGCTGTCGTCGCGCGGCCCCAGGCACCGCCACTAGGCTTGTCCACCGACGAACGAAGCCGGCTGGAAGCGCAGCGCTCGCGCGAAACCAATGGCAATTGCCGCGCGTTAAGCCCACCATGACGCGCATGAAACTCAAGACTTTGGTTTTCGTCGCGTTACTTTTTCCCGCAACCGCGAACGCACAGGTTTTTAAATCGTCCGCCGGCGATCTCACGGTCGAGACCATCGCCAAAGGCCTTGTGCATCCGTGGGCGCTGGCGTTCCTGCCCGATGGGCGCATGCTGGTGACCGAACGGCCCGGCTGCATCCGCATCGTCACGCGCGACGGCAAATTGTCGCCGCCGCTCGGCGGCGTGCCGCGCGTCTTCGCCTCGGGCCAGGGCGGCCTGCTCGACCTCATCCTCGACCGCAACTTCGCCAATAATTACACGATTTATTTCTCTTACGCCGAGCCGTTCGGCGGCGGCGGGCGCACGGCGCTGGCGCGCGCCAAGATCGGCGGTGGCGAAACGCCAGGCCTCGCCGATCTCAAGGTCATCTATCGGCAGGAAGGCCCCGCTTCGAGCGGCAATCATTTCGGCGGCCGCATCGTGCAAGCCGCCGACGGCAATCTCTTTGTCACCAACGGCGAACACTTCACCGACCGCGACAAGGCGCAGACGCTCGACAACGATCTCGGCAAGATCGTGCGCATCACCCCCGAAGGCACCGCGCCGAACGATAACCCTTTCGCCGGCAAAGACGGCGCGCGGCCGGAGATCTGGTCCTACGGCCACCGCAATCCGCAAGGGCTCGCCATCAATCCGGCTGACGGCAAATTGTGGGAGCAAGAGCACGGGCCCATGGGCGGCGACGAAATCAACCTCATCGCGCCGGGCAAGAACTACGGCTGGCCGATGGTCAGCTACGGCGTCAATTACGACGGCACGCCGGTCGGCACCGGCAAGCAGCAGATGGCCGGCGTCGAAGACCCGCTGTGGCATTGGACGCCCTCGATCGCGCCGTCAGGAATGGCCTTCATCACCGGCGACGTGTTCAAGGGCTGGAAGGGCAGTCTGGTGAACGGTGCGCTGAAATTCCAGTTGCTGTCGCGGCTGGAAATCAGCGGCGGCAAAGTCGTCAGGGAAGAACGCCTGCTGCAAGGACTCAACGAGCGCATTCGCGACGTTCGCCAAGGGCCGGACGGCGCGCTCTACCTTCTCACCGACAACACTGCCGGACGCATCCTGCGCGTCGCGCCGGCGAGGTGATCAAGCCGGCTTCAGCGCCTTTTCGCCGATGCCGCAGACCTCCGCCATCGTCGGCGTCGTCACGCTCCACAGCGACAGCGCGATCAGCGCCACGCCACCCAACGCGACAAACGACGTTGCGTAACCGAACCTCTCCGCCACCACGCCGCCACGTGTCGTGCTAAGAGCAGCGCCGACGCC
>CAITEM010000375.1 GCA_903891395.1 uncultured Hyphomicrobiales bacterium
GTCCGCCGGGAAACCGCACGCCGACGCCGCAGGAATCGCAGATCTGCCTGCCGTTCATCTTGCGCCAGATCGAACTCGTCGATCCCGACATCCTTGTCTGTCTCGGCGGCCCTTCGGCGCAGACGCTGCTCGGCATCAAGGAAGGCATCACCAAAACACGCGGCCGCTGGTTTGCATTCAACAGCGGAAATCGGGAAATCCGCGCGCTGCCGACATTCCATCCGGCGTTTCTTCTGCGCAGTCCGTTGCAGAAACGTTTCGCCTGGCGCGACATGCTGGCGATTAAAAAGGCACTGAACGGCTGAAGTTCCAGCAGCCGCGCGCTTGCTGTTTGTCGCGTTTGTGGTATTTTATTTGAATGAGTGGGGGCGTTAATAAATTCGGCGGCATCCTTGCCGCATTCATTGGGTTCGCGGCGTTCGCGCCAAGCACCATGATCAAAGCCGAACAGGCGCCGGCCGCGCGCTTCGCGCGGCTCCCGTCCCCCGCTGTGACCGATCCAAAATTATTCGTGCCGCCTTTCACCGCGCCGGCATATGACGTCGGCAAGCTCGATCCAGGAAAATTCCACAAGGAAGTTCCCGAAATATCGTTCGACACGATCGACCTGGGCCTGTCGCAGTTGCGGGTTGAGATGGCGGACATCGCAACCCGGCCCATCCCCGATACGCCCGATTTGACCGACGTGATCGTGCCGGCGCGCCCTGGCAAAAAGCGTTCATCGCCGCGTTATTTCGGCTTCACGTTGAGCGCGCCGACGCACTAGTTTTAATTGCGAAAATCGGTTCCCACCTTTCGGGATCACGCGCGCCTAGCGATACGCCACCAGCACCGCGCCGACCGCGATCAGCGCAACGCCGAGCCAGTTCGGCGCGCTCAGTCTCTCGCCCAGAAATATCACGCCGAAGATCGCCACCAGCACCACCGACAATTTGTCGATCGGCGCCACCTTGGCGGCTTCGCCGATCTTGAGCGCGCGGAAATAGCAGATCCACGACGCGCCGGTCGCCAGTCCCGACAGCACCAGAAACACATAGGTCCGTGCCGATACCGAGCCAGGCGACTGGAATTGTCCCGTCGCCAGCAGGATGAAAGCCAGCGTCACCAGAATGACGATGGTGCGGATGAAGGTCGCAAAATCGGAGTTGATATTCTCGATGCCGATCTTGGCAAAGATCGCCGTCATCGCGGCAAAGATCGCCGACAGCACCGCCCAGAATTGCCAAGACGAAAAAACGGTCATGACGATTTCACCCGAATTCATTATGGTGGGTCGTTGCCTTTGGACTTGATCACGGCCGCCGCTTCCGGCGCTTTCAGCAGCTTGATCACATCGCGCGCTTCTTTCTGATGCGGCGACTGCGCCGAAACCGCGGCGGTGAACATCACATAGGAGTTGATCTCGGCCGGCAACGGCCCGACCAGTTCGGCGCCCGGGACCGACATGATGTTCGGAATGACGATGAGGCCGAGTTCGACCTCGCCGTCCGCCACCAGTTCGGAAACAGATTCAGTCATGGTCTGCACGGTCTTCGGCAGCAGCGCATCGGCGATGCCGAGTTGCGCAAACACCTTGCGCAAATGGATCGTGCTGGCGCCTTCCTTCAAATAAGTGATCGACTTGGCGGCGAGCAACGTGCGTTTGAACGCCTCGACGGTACTGATGTCCGGCTTGGGCGCACCGCGTTTCACCGCGACGCCGATACCGGACTTCATCAGATCGGCGCGGCTGTCGGCCAAAAGCTTGCCCTGCTTAATCAGGTCGTCGATCTGAAAATCCACCAGCACCGCGATATCGAACGGCTCGCCCGATTCGACCTTGCGCTTGCTGACCTGCGCGACGCTGGCGTCGACAGTCGGCGTCAAGCCCGTGGTTTTCTCGATCTGCGGCGCCAGCTCGCCGACGATCACCTTGGTTACACGCGAGCCCAATATCTTTAGTTCAGCCGCCGACGCGCCGCCGGCTCCTTCAATCGCGAACGCCGCTGTGACGAGCAAAACCGCGATTATTGTGTTTCGGCACGTCATTGCGATGTCCCCATGTTTCGTTCGCCAACTTTTGATCTATCTCATCTTTGGCACGCATAGGTCGGATTATACTGTTTGGGCAAGACCGCGCCGCTACGATTTAGCGCAGGCGCGCAACATGAAGGCTCGCTATGATTTGCCGCCTGTGCCTAAGCTCGCGCGACGCACCTACGGTTCGGAGTTAAGCAATGGATTTTGATCCTCTCCTGCTGGCCCGATTGCAATTCGCGTTTACGATCACGTTCCACATCATCTTCCCGAGCTTCACCATCGGGTTGTCGGCCTATATGGCGACCTTGGGCGCGCTGTGGCTGCGCACGGGTACCGAGCGTTACCACCTGCTGATGAAGTTCTGGAGCAAGATCTTCGCGGTCTCCTTCGCCATGGGCGTCGTGTCGGGCATCGTGATGTCCTACGAATTCGGCACCAACTGGAGCCGGTTCTCGCTGACCGTCGGCAACGTGATCGGCCCGTTGATCGGCTATGAGGTCCTGACCGCCTTCTTCCTGGAAGCGACCTTCCTCGGCGTTCTTCTGTTCGGCTTCAACAAGGTGCCGCCCTGGCTTTACGTCATGTCGGCGGCGATCGTCGCCGCCGGTACGGCCATGTCGGCATTCTGGATTCTGTCGGCCAATAGCTGGATGCAAACGCCGGTCGGTTATGAGATGCGCAACGGCGTCGCGTATCCGCTTGACTGGCTCTCCATCGTCTTCAATCCGAGTTTCCCCTATCGCTTCGCTCATATGCTCAATGCGGCCTATCTCACCACGGCCTTCGTGGTGCTGGCGGTGGGCGCGCGCTACCTCCTCGCCGGCAGGCACGTCGAGCAGGGCCGCACCATGCTGCGCATGGCGATCGGGCTGACCGCCATTCTGGCGCCGCTGCAATTGATCATCGGCGACCAGCACGGTCTCAACACACTTCAGCACCAGCCGATGAAGATCGCGGCGATGGAAGCGCATTGGGACGGCAGCAAGCCCGCCGACTTCCACATCTTCGCCTGGCCCGACGAAAAAGCCGGCAGCAATCGCTTCGAGTTGTCGATCCCGAAAGGCGGCTCGCTGATTCTGACCCACAAGATGAACGGCCTGTTCCCCGGCCTGCTCAGCGTACCGGAGAACGAACGGCCGCCGGTCAAGACCGTGTTCTTCGCCTTCCGCATCATGCTCGGCGTTGGATTCTTCATGATCGCGGCGGCCTTGCTCGGCGCGTTCTTCTGGTGGCGCGGCACGCTGTTCGAGACGCGCTGGTATCTGTACATCGTGGCGAACACCTGGTGGGTCGGCTTTGTCGCGGTGATCGCAGGCTGGGTGGTGACCGAAACTGGACGGCAGCCCTGGATCGTCCAGGGGCTGTTGCGCACCGCCGACGCAAGTTCACCCGTGCCCGGCGCGACCGTCGCCGGCACGCTGGCGCTGTTCGTGATCGTCTACGGCATCGTGTTCTCGTTCGGCATCTACTACATCAACCGGCTGATCGCGCAGGGGCCGCAAGGCCACGCCGCGCAGAATCCCGAAAGCTTCTCCGGAAGTCCGATATCCGCCGCGCGTGATGCGGGGCGCGAAGCCATACAGAAAAGCTGACGCATGCAGTTGCTCCGCTCATTCCCGCGCAAGCGGGAATCCAAAGACGAAAGAACTGGGTTTCCGCTCACAGGCGCTCTGAAAGAACGCCGTTCTTTGAACGGCTATGCGCGGGGACGAGCGGAACCACAAGCGAGGACCCCGTGATGGAATGGTATCTCCCGGTTATCTGGGCCGGCCTGATCGGCACCGCCGTCGCGATGTACGTCATCCTCGACGGCTTCGATCTCGGCATGGGCATTCTGTTTCCGTTCGCGCGCAGCGAAGGCGAACGCGACCAGATGATGCGCACCGTAGCGCCGTTCTGGGACGGCAACGAAACCTGGCTGGTGCTCGGCGGCGGCGGATTGTGGGTCGCTTTCCCGCGCGCCTACGCGGTGATCATGCCGGCGTTCTATCTGCCCGTCATCGTGATGCTGCTGTCGCTGGTATTTCGCGGCGTGGCGTTTGACTTCCGCACCGTGTCGCGCAGCAAGAAGCTATGGGACGTCGCCTTCATCGCCGGCTCGGCGCTGGCGGCCTTCGCGCAAGGCGTGATCCTCGGCGGGCTGATCCAGGGTGTTCCGATTGTCGACGGCGCCTATGCCGGCGGCTCGTTTCTTTGGGCGACGCCGTTCTCGCTGCTCTGCGGCCTGGCGATCGTCGCCGGCTACGGACTGCTGGGCGCGACCTGGCTGATCATGAAAACGGAAGGCGCGGTGCACGAC
>CAITEM010000376.1 GCA_903891395.1 uncultured Hyphomicrobiales bacterium
CGCCGGCACCTGCACCGCCAACTTGCCGAGACCGTGCGCGAAGACGGCATCTGGGTTGAGCGCGACGGCCGCCGCCTGATGTCTTTTTCCTGCAACGACTATCTCAACCTCAGCCAGCATCCGGCCATCAAGCGGGCGGCGGCGGCGGCGGTGGAAAAATACGGCGCGGGTTCGGGCGCGTCGCGGCTGGTGACCGGCAATCACCCGCTCTACGCCGAGTTGGAGCAGCGGTTGGCCGCGATCAAACAGACCCAAGCTGCCGTCGTGTTCGGCTCCGGCTACCTCGCCAATACCGGCATCATTCCGGTGCTGGCCGGGCCGAAGGATCTGGTGCTGGCCGACGAGCTGTCGCACGCCTGCCTGTTCGCCGGCGCGCGGTTATCGCGCGGGAAGGTACTCACGTTTCGGCACAACGACCTGGATCATCTGCGTAGCCTGCTCGCCGAACATCGCGCGGCACACCCGCACGTCCTCATCGTCACCGACGGTGTGTTCTCGATGGATGGCGATCTGGCACCGCTCGCCGCGCTCAACATGCTGGCCGAGGAATACGACGTCTGGCTGATGTCGGACGACGCCCACGGCCTCGGCGTGGTCGGCGGCGGCCGCGGCTCGACCTTCGCCGGCAATGCGCACATCCCGGTGCCGCTGCAAATGGGTACCTTGTCGAAGGCCGTGGGCGCTTATGGCGGCTATCTCTGCGCCTCGCGGCCCGTAATCGACCTGATCCGCAACCGCGCCCGCACGCTCATCTATTCGACCGGGCTGCCGCCGTCCTGCGTCGCCGCCAGCATCGCCGCGCTCGACCTCATCGAGCGCGAGCCGGGATACGCCGCGCTGCCGGTGCAGAAGGCGAAGGCCTTCACCCGCCGCGCCCATCTGCCGGAAGCGCAGAGCCCGATCGTGCCGGTCATCATCGGCGACGAGAAAGCGACGCTCGCCGCCTCAACGATGCTGGCCGACGAAGGCTACCTCGCCGCCGCGATCCGGCCGCCGACGGTCGCCGCCGGCACCGCGCGGCTGCGGCTGACCTTTACCGCCCAGCATCCGGACGAGGCCATCAAACGGCTGGCCGATATCGTGCGCGAGCGGGTGCTCAATTGAGCGCCTATTTCGTTACCGCGACCGGCACCGACATCGGCAAAACCTTCGTCACCGCCGGACTGATCCGCTATCTGCGCGGCGCCGGCCAACCGGTCAGCGCGCTCAAGCCCGTCGTCAGCGGCTACGAACCTTCTGTGGTCGAGACCAGCGATCCGGCGGTGCTCCTCAAAGCGCTCGGCCGCCAGGTCAGCGCCGACGAGGTGGCCAGCATCGCGCCGTGGCGGTTTCGCGCGCCGCTGTCGCCGGATATCGCCGCGGCGCGCGAGGGCCGCAATATCGATTTCGACGCCTTAGTCGATTTCAGCCGCAACGCGATCAGGGCCTCGACCGGCATGCTGTTCATCGAAGGCGTCGGCGGCATCATGGTGCCGCTCGAGGGCAAACGCACGGTGCTGGACTGGATGGCGGCATTGAACATTCCGCTGCTGCTGGTGGTCGGCGGCTATCTCGGCGCCATCAGCCACACACTGACCGCGCTCGATGTCATTGCGCAACGCAAACTCAAGATCGCCGCCATCGTTGTCAGCGAGAGTGAGCGCGGCACCGTCGAATTGCACGACACCGTCGCCAGCATTTCGCGTTTCTCCGAGGACGTCGAGGTCGTCGGCCTGCCGCGGCTGCCCCGTGGCATCAATGAACACCCTGCCTTTGCGCAGATCGCCGCGCTGCTCTAATTTGTCATTCTCGGACGCCGCGCAGCGGCGAACCCGAAATTCATATTCACAATCGGGCGATGGATTCCGGGCCCGCGCCTTCGGCGCGTCCCGGAATGACAATCAGGCGGACAGCAACTCCCGCAGTGTCGCCTCGATCACCTTGGTCGCGGCCTTGAGGTCCGACAGCTTCAGATGTTCGTCAGCGCCATGGGCATTCGCATCGAGAATGGTGCGCGGGCCCGCGCCATACAGCACCGTCGGAATGCCCGCGACACTGTAATGCCGCGCGTCGGTGTAGAGCGGCACGCCTTTGACGTCGATCTTGGTCTTGAGTTCGCGCTTGCCGAAACGCGTCAACGGCTCGACCAGCTTCTCGATCCCTTTGATGGGCTTGAGCGGATCGGCCAGAATCACGCGCTTGCACTCGACTTTAATGCCCTTGGCTTTGCCCGCGCGCTTGATCAGCGCAATGAGATCGCGCTCGACTTTCTTGCCATTCTCTTCCGGGATCAGGCGGCGGTCGAGCCGCATCACGATCTTGTCCGGGACGACATTGGTGTTGATACCGCCGGATATCAGACCGACGGTGAGTTGCGGCGAACCGATGCCTTTGGACTTCGATTTTATCTTGCGCAATTTCTTGCGCTCGCCATAGAGCGCGGTCAGCACTTTGGTTGCCGCTTCGAGCGCGTCGGCGCCGGTGTCCGGCATCGCGGCATGCGCCTGCTTGCCGTTCACGGTCACCTCGATATGCACGACGCCGTTATGCGCCGTGACGACGGCGTAAGAAAACCCGGCGGAAATGGCGAGGTCCGGCTTGGTGATCTTCTCGTCGAGCAGCCATTTTGGGCCGAGATAGCCGCCAATTTCCTCATCGTAAGTGATGTGTATCTCGATCGTACCGTTAAGACCTTCCGGTTTGTCCTTCAGGGCCAACAGCGCGAAGCCGTAGGTGGCGAAGTCCGATTTCGATACCGCCGCGCCGCGGCCGTAGATGGCGCCGCCTTTTTCCTCGGCGCCGTAGGGATCGTGATGCCAGCCCTGCCCCGGCGGCACGACGTCGCCGTGCGCATTGAGTGCGATGACCGGCCCCTTGCCCGAGCCGAAGGTCTCCCGGATCACCAGATTGGTCACCGATTTCATGCCGTATTGCTGAACCAGCGTCTCCGGCACCGTGTATTTCTCGACCTTGAAGCCGAGGCCTTCGTAAAGTTCGGCCGACCGATCACCATGCCGCACCGTATCGCCGGGCGGATTATCCGACGGCACCTTCACCAGTTCCTTGAGGAAGGCGACCTCGCGCACAAAATTGTCGTCGATAAAACTCATGGCTTGAATCCTTCGATGAACTTGATCAACGCGGCAACCGCGAGCCCCATGTCGGCGGGACTGGCGTACTCGGCCGGGTTATGACTGATGCCGCCGCGGCAGCGCACGAACAGTATGCCGACCGGGCAAAGTTTCGCCATTGCGGTGCCGTCATGGCCTGCGCCGGAGGCAAGCTTGAGCGGCTCACCACCGACTGCCTTGATGGCGGCCGCAAAGCCGTCCTGGATCGCCGGATCGCAGGGTGTGGTCGCGACGTTGCGGGTCGTCGTCACCGACAGTCCGAGATGGCGCCGCTCGGCGATGGCGCGCACGTCGGTCTTGAAGCCTTCGACGAAATTGAGCCGCGCCGCATCCGAGCCCGAACGAATATCGACGGTCAGCGCCACATTGCCGGCAATGACGTTGGACGCCGCCGCCGGAATGTTGATGTGTCCGACGGTCGCGACCACCTCGCCCTTGGTGTCGCGCGCGCTCCGCTCCGCCGCGAGGATCGCTTCCGCAGCGCCGGCGAGCGCGTCGCGGCGCAACAACATCGGCACGGTGCCGGCGTGCCCGGCCTCGCCGAGGAACTCGACGTTGAGATAGGTCTGTCCGGCGATGGAATTGACGACGCCCAGCGGCTGATTGCGATATTCAAGCACCGGGCCTTGTTCGATATGGACTTCGACATAGGCCGCCGCTGTGCCCGCCGCATAGGCGGCCGCCGGAATATCGGCGGGATCTTTGCCGTAAAGCGTGATCGCTTCGGCAAGGCTCACGCCCTCGGCATCGACCAGTTCGAGCGTCGAGAAATCGAATTTGCCGGCGCACGCGCTCGACGAAGCCAGTGTCGCAGAGTAGCGCACACCCTCCTCGTCGCCAAAAGCCAGCACGTCGATGCCGAACGGCAGCTTGCGGCCTGCTGTGGCGAAATGTTCCAAGGCCAGAATTCCGGCGATGACACCGAACGGGCCGTCGAACATGCCCGCTTCCACCACGGTGTCGATGTGCGAGCCAATCAGCAGGCGTCTGGTGCCGGCGCCGGCGAGCGAACCCCGCACGGTGCCGAGCGCGTCCTCCGATACGGTCAACCCGGCATCCTGCATCCACTGGGTCACTAGGTTGGCGGCCTCGCGGTGCGCCGGCGACAAAAATGTCCGCAGCAGCCGGTACGGCTCGGCCGAGACCGAGCCGAGCGTGTTGATCATGCGCTCGGCGCGGTCGCCGAGAACGGCGGGCGTCAGCTCGGCCATTGCGACGCCACCAGCGTTTCGAGCATACCTTCGAGGTTGATCATGGCGTGCAACAGAATCGTCAAAAGCGTTGAACCGGTCGCCCAACGAATCCAGCCGAGCATCATACCGAAAGCAAAAATCTGGCCAGTCACGTACCAGTCGTACTGCAAATGAATCAGCGCCCACAAGGCCGCGCTGATCGCGATCACCACCCAGGCGTCGTTCGGCGTCTTGAGCCAGCCGCGAAACAGAAATCCCCGGAACAACGCCTCCTCACCGATCGGCGTCACGACGATGACGGCGAGCCAAAGGCACAGCAGCGCCAGCGGACCGGCCTCACCGGCAGTGCGGAAAATATCGGTCTGAAACGGCGTGACGATGTTGTTGCCGATGAGCCAGCTTAACGCGTTGCCAGCAATGATAAGGGCGACCGTTGCAGCGACGCCGAAAACCACTTCGCTGCGGCGAGGCAGCGTCAAGCCGAGATAGGCAAAAGGATCGCTGCCGGCCATCCGCGCGAAAGCCGCGAGCAGCAGCAACTGGATCGGCGTCGAGACCAGGATAATCAGCGTGACGGCCACGCCGTCGCCGCTGAAGTCCGGCATTTTGGTGAGGTCCTGGCCCAGCCATATCGTCAGTGCCATCAGTGCGGCGAATTGGCCGACCATCAACGCAATGAAGCCAAGGCCGAATGTCGCCAGTCTGCCCCACGGCTTTTTTGCTTCGATCACCATCAGCCCCCGTGACAGGTTGAACAGCCGAAAGGCGAAACAAGCACCCGCCCCCGCGCCATCTGCATGCCAGCCGCCGGCTTGCCGGACGCGGTAGCGAGCAAATGGATGGTCAGGTGGAGCATATAACGTGCCTACCTAAGCAATACGGCCGGGACAAGCCCGGCCGTAAAGCAAATTCAGTGGCGCCAAGCTTATGGAATCAACACCACCGATCCGGTGGTCTTGCGGCCTTCCAGGTCCTTGTGCGCCTGAGCGGCATCCTTGAGCGCGTATTTGTGGCTCGCCGGAATCTTCACCGCGCCGGAACCGACTTTTTCGAACAGGTCCTTGGCCGTGGCGACCAGGTCTTCGCGCTTGGCGGCGTAGTGGTTGAGCGTCGGCCGGGTCGCAAACAGCGAACCTTTGTGCTGCAGCAGGTTGATATCGAAGGCCTTGATCGGACCGGAGGCCGAACCGAACGACACGAACATGCCGAGTGGACGGATACAGTCGAGCGATTTCGGAAACGTGTCGTTGCCGATGCCGTCATAGACCACGTCGCAAAGTTTGCCGTTGGTGATTTCCTTCACGCGCGCCGCGAAGTCTTCATCGCGATAGAGAATGGTGTGATGCGCACCGGCGTTCTTGGCGAGTTCGGCCTTGTCTTTGGAGCCGACGGTGCCGATGACGGTGGCGCCGAGATGGTTGGCCCACTGACAGGCGATCAGGCCGACGCCGCCGGCTGCGGCGTGGATCAGACAGATGGTGCCCTTGCCGACTTTGAAAGTGCGGTTGAGCAAATACTGCACGGTCATGCCCTTGAGCATCATCGCCGCGGCTTGCTCGTAGCTGATGTTGTCGGGCAACTTCACCGCGCGGTCGGCCGGCAATAGGCGCTCGGCCGAATAACCGCCGAGCGGCACGACGTAAGCGACGCGGTCGCCCACCTTGATGTCGGTTACGTCGGGACCTACGGCGGTAACGGCGCCGGCGCCCTCATTGCCCGCCACGAAGGGCAGACCGACCGGCGACGGATACATGCCCATGCGGAAATAGGTGTCGATGAAATTGACGCCGCAGGCGTGCTGCTTGATCTTGATCTGGCCCGCACCGGGCGCCGGCACATCGATCTCTTCAAACGTCAGAACGTCCGGACCACCGGCTTTGTGTACGCGCACTGCTGCGACCATGTTTCACCCCTTGAATTGATTAGGCTTGTTGGTTGGAAGGCGTTTCGGCCGGGATCATAGGGCGCCGGCCGACGAACACAAGGTCGCTATCTTGCCCCGGATACCCGCAAATTCGCGCCGTTGACGTAAGACGCGCCGTCCGACAGCAGGAACAGAATGGCCTCCGCCACTTCGCCGGCCTGGCCCGCCCGGCCCATCGGCAGCAACGGCGTCACACGGTCGACACGGCCCGGCGGCTGGATGTCGGTATCGATCACGCCGGGCGTCACGGCATTGACGCGCACGCCCTCCTTGGCGACTTCGCGCGACACGCCGATCACCATGGAATCGACGCCGGCCTTGGCCGCGGCGTACCAGACGCATTCATTGGCGCCGCCGAGCGGCGCCGCCATCGACGACAGCATCACCACCGAACCGCCCTTGCCGTTGTGCTTGGTCGACATCCGGCGCACGCAGGCGCGCAGGCACAGCAGCGCGCCGAACGTATCGACGTCGATCACCTCGCGCATGGTTTGCGCGTCGACTTCATCGAGCCGCGAATATTTGCCGCTGATGCCGGAACTGTGCACGAAATGCGTGATGGCGCCGAGTTCGCGGGCTGCCGCGTCGAACGTCCGCTCGATATCGGCTTCGATCGCCATGTCGCCCTGGATGGCGACCGCCTTGCCGCCGGCCGCCTTCACCGCGGCGACGACGCCGGCCGCCGCGTTCGAATTGCTTTTGTAATTGACCGCGACGTCGTAGCCGCGCGCGCCCGCGAGCCTGGCGGTCGCGGCGCCGATGCCACGGCTGCCGCCGGCGATCAAAAGAACGGGTCGTGACATGGAAAGCTCCCGGAGTGGCAGGTCAATGCAACACGATCAGCCGGGTTTGCGCAATAAACCCGCGACCAGAAAATAGAGCGCAATGACCACCAGCGGCCATACGATGTAAGGTCCCGGGGAAAGGTCCTGCACCACCGCCACGGTGGCCAGCACGGCCCACAGCGCCATCAACCCGATATTGACGAGACGCAGCCGCTCCACGCGCAGCGGATGAACGAAACGTATCGGTACGAACGTCAGCACGCACAGCGCCGCGACCAAGGCCGTCGCGGCCCAATCCGGCGGCTCCAGAATAAACAGATAGAACGCAGCCAGATTCCATACCGCCGGAAAACCGCGGAAATAATTGTCGGACGTCTTCATGTTGCGGTCGGCGAAATACAGCGCGCCGGTGACGACGATCACCATGCCGGCCGCAAGCGACACTGGTCCCGGCAACAGGCCGCTGGCGGCGATGGCATAGGCCGGAACGAAAACGTAGGTCGTAAAGTCGACCACGAAATCCAGCCCCTCGCCCGACCAGCGCGGCAAAACTTCGGCAACTTTGAAAACGCGCGCCATCGGCCCGTCGAGCCCATCGACGATCAGCGCCAGACCGAGGCAAAAGAACATCGCGGCCCATTGGCCGCCGGTCGCGAGGATCAGCGCGAGCAGCGCCAGCGCCGCGCCGCTGGCGGTGAAGACGTGAACGGTGAAGGCGCGGATCTGGACGAAATTCGGCATTATCTTTGCTCGCGCATGATCTTGTCCGACCCGCCCGCCAAAGCGGGTTTCGCGTAGGCGGGAAGCCGGTTCCACCTTCGGGTCAAGCCCGAGGGCATGCTTTTCGCGATCATGCGCCGTTGCCCCAATCGAGCTTGACGATCTCGGCGGAGCGGCCGGCGAGATTCCAGTTGCGGCCGAAGCCACGAAAGCGCGACTTGTCGGCGCGCGACACGATGACGTCCGGCCCGATCCAGTACTCGCTGTTGCGGATCACGACGTTACCCTCGCCTTTGCCGCGCACCGGCGTAATCGCGCCGTCGACATATTTTTCGATGCGGACGATGCGAGTCTCGCCTTGCGTCTCGTAGGAAATCGGCACCTGCCGGACACCGAGGAACTGGCCGACCAAAATCGACAGCAGATGCGTGGTGCCGCCGACGCGGCCGGTGAAAATCCGGGTGAGGCCCTTCACCGCCATCGCCGACGCCTTGTCGTCGACGAACAGCGCCGCGGTCCAGTTGCCGCGCGACATGATGCCCGGCAGATCCATCATCAGACCGACCTTAAGGCCCGACAAATCTTCGTTGTCGATATGGCCGTCGTCGATGCGGATGCCGGCCCAGGTCTGGCAGCGGTCCTCGGTCGGCGGATGATCGCCGAGCGACAACACGCAGGGACAAAACACCGTGCAACTGCACGACAGCGCCATCTCGCCTTTCAGCGTCCAAGCTTCAACCAACGCGCATCCTCCCGGCTTTTGATTGTGTAGCTTAAATCGCGCGGCCCGGCCAATGGGCGGCAACCGCCGTGCCGATGAA